>JBCBZF010000129.1:0-9493 GCA_039815525.1 Bacteroidota bacterium
CAACGCTGAATCAAATCTTTTTTGATGCGATTACAGATCCGGCTGTCAATGCAGTAGCTCCATAAATTCTGAAGCTGAAAGCTTTCGTGTTGGTTCGAAACACCTATGTTGGAAATATCCTTCCTCCGAAACCGCTGCATCAACTCCCAACGGGACATATCTGCATAAATCAGAATATCCGGCTCCCAAATAAGGTGTGCCCCAATACCATGAACCAAGATGACGCCAGCCTCAATGAAATCAATATTTGCCCGCAGGCTTAGCAGCTTTTTTTCATCAAAATAATCTTCAATGGTAAAAGGAGCCATGCGGGCAACCCGGGATTTGAAGGAAAGGAACTTTCGCACCAAATCGCGGATTTCGCTTTCTTCCCGGTATACATCTCTTGCCCTGACGGTTACATTGGGAGAAAGAGCCTGTTTGAGCGAGTCGAGTGTATTGGACTCATAGGTTCCCTGATTACACTCAATGGCGATCACAATCCTGGGCTTATCCATTCTTTGGATCTGCCGTTGAATCTCTTCCCCAATGGCTTCGTATCCTTCCCAACAAACCCTTTCTTTTACCGGGATTTCGATATATGGTTTTTTATTGATCATGTAGCCAATATCTGTTTAAGGGCATCCCACTGATTCTCTTTGAGCTGCGCCAGGGAGAAGATGGAGATCCCCTGTGCCCCACCTTCGAGTGCCATTTTTCTGGCCAAGGCCAACTGATCAGCAGGAATCTCTGGAATAAATAAGCCAGCATAAATGGGTTTCTTTTGTTCCATCCGACCAAGAGCTGCTGCCGTATGTTCGCGGATGAAATCGAGCTCCCGATTGTAAAAATTGTGGTAGAGCATCGGCAGAAAAGCATCCAGATTCCAGGTGTGCCATTGTTGCCGGACGCTTTCCCAATTGGGGAAAACGGCTGCTGTGATTAGCTTATTTTGCTTCTTCGCTTCGGGGACCAGAAAGTTATTGACCAGTTTGTTGATCTGATCATAGCGAAATTGCCGCCAGACTTCATTGGCCGAAGGATCTTCAAGGTCCTTCAACGGATCAATGCCACTCATTTGCTGGAAAGCTTCCCGACAGTACTGAGAGTATGAATAATCGTATTGCGGATACTCACGGTCCTGTACGATGTCGTATTTTGGTTGCAGGCCTTCAGCCAGGATCACGTCTGGTAGCCGGACATAATCCAGATGGATGCCATCTACCTCTGGAATTGCGGCCAAAGAGCGGACATTCGCCTGAACAAATTCCCTTACTTCGGGATGGCATGGGCACAAAAATTTATAATAGTCCACATAAGCCGGGTCGGTATGGGCGGGCTTATTTTCTCCACTTACCGCATACCAATCAGGATGCTGTTCGATAATTTCCGGTGCATTGCAGGGCATGGTCCACATCCAGGCGTGAAATTCCAGGTCTTCGCTGTGGGCAATCCGGGCTACTTCCGCCAGCAAATTTTCCCGCATGGGGAGTTGACCACCTTCATAATAGGTCTCGCGGCCATTATAGACTTCCAGGAGAATGGCATCAATGCCAGCTGCTTTGGTCTGTGCGAGCTTTTCTTTCCACATATCGACAGACCATTCTTGCTGCGGTCTGACCCAGGCCCAGTTTTTCTGCGGATCAGATTGAGAAACGGATTCACCCTTTTGCTCAGGTGAAGGTCCACAGCCGGAGAGGTAGATACTACCACTTCCCAGGGCCAGACTGCCCAATCCAAGGGTTTTGAGGAAGGTACGCTTGTTCATCATTTGTCAGTGGAAGAGGACCAGGTTTTGCCGTCTTCACGGATCATCCATTGGCGGCCCAGATGTTCAATCCATGCGGTATAGCCAGATGGATAGTTGACCATGCGAAGATGCTGGTCAGTCAGCTTCAATTCAGATTGTTTGGCGTAGCGTTGGTGTTGGGAAAAGAAAGCTTGTTGTTGGGTATAGATATCTCTCAAAAACTGCTGCCTGGCATAAGTTGCCGCGATTGAATCTCGGGCTACATTTTCTTCAGAGCGCTTTTGAACAAATTGCACAAAGCCCCATTTCTCCGGTTCATGCATGGCGATTACCCCCTGCGGTGTCCAGACCCAATTATATTCAGCTAATGGCTTTCCACTTTGGGGGTCTTTTTCCTTTTGGTATGGTCCATCTTCCGCCTTGATGCCCCAATGGACCCTGGAAAAGTTGACCCGCCAGACTTCGCTGACATTGGGTGGCCCGGCATGACGAGCGACTTCTTCCAGACTTTTCCAGGGGAAAGCCAGTTCTACCGACCAGCCTTGGTCCTGATCGGATGGATCATTGATGCTGCCATTACAGTGAACGGCCGAAAGCAATCCATGTATGTCCCAGTCATCAATCGGCTTCCCGCCATCGCGGTATGGCTTGGTCAGCAGCAGATCCCAGATGGTTCCGAGTGCATTGATTTCCAGTTCGTAATAATTGTGCGTATCGCCGTCTGGATCGATGAATACTTCAAAATCATTTTCATGAAAAATGACCATGTCCCGTTGATCGTAAGTGGCCCACAAATGTGGCTCTTCCATTTCGGCCGCGACATAAAAATAAGTCTCGTCCCAGAGCATTTTTACCCTCGTCTGCCGGTAAGGTAAAGGTTTTTTTTGCCCTTCAATGTCCACAAAATCAGTGGTCCAGTCAGCGGTATCCCAGGCAGATTCATCTATTTTTCCATCAATGTTAGGAGGCTGAGTCGTATGGGTACACAGATAGATTGCTGGAACTTCAGGTGCCTGGGCCAACAGCCATCCCGGCAGAAGCCATAAAAGGCACATCCATATTCGTTTTTCCGTTTGAATCATGGTTTTTGGAAGCGTATCACTTTGGCATGATCATGATTCGCAGCCACAACCAGTACCTGTTGGCCATTGAGTTGCATGCTACGAACTTTGCGTACATCCCGGTCCAGGTATAATCCGCTCTTTGAAGCAGGCACTGGTTGGAAATTGCCTTTGCTGTCCCCAAGGAGCAGACACCCGATGCCTGCATCTGCTCGTGGGGTTTCGATTTCTGATACATACAGATTGCCTGCCGCCAAAATATCCAGATGACCATCATCATTGGCATCGGTTAGAACGACATCTTGTAAAGCTGAAAGTTGCGCTTCCACCGGCAATGGCCGAATCGCAAATTTACCTTGTCCAAGATTTTCCACGTAGGCACTGGCAAAACTACTGGCCGAGAGGTGAAGGGATTGACCTAGCAGATCCGGTGCGTAAATGTCGCTGAGCGATGAGGCGGCAAAGGCTTCATAGCTTCCGAATTGTGCACCAATAGCAGGAATTTGTTGGGCAGAACAGGAGCGGCCCCTGACAGGATATTTTTCGCCAAAATTGTAATAACTCAGTACAATGTCCTTTTTCCCATTCTGATCAAAATCATCATAAAATACTTCAAAAGGCGCCTCAGGTGAAGCCTGATACTTATAATTTAGCCCAAGGTTTCCAAGAACAAAATCTTGATCGCCATCGCCATCCATGTCAGCCAGATTGATGCTCATCCACCAGCCTTTGGGAAGGGTAATGTCTTGGTTGGGAGAAAAATGTCCCGCCTGATTCATCAGGATCATTGGTGCCATCCACTCCCCGGTGAGAATCAAATCCGGCCAGCCGTTTTGGTCCAGGTCAGTGCTGATCGCATCGGTGATCAGCCCAATGTTTTTCAGGCAGGGAGCCAGTACATTGCTTTGGTCTGAAAATGTCCCGCCTTCATTGCGCAGGAAGAGAGAACTGGCAGGGGCAGGGTAGTCTCGTGGGACAAAGCGGGCCGCAATCAACAGATCCTGATCGCCATCCCGATCGGCATCAAATGCCAATACTTTACTGCTGCTGATATTGGTGGCAGGCAGGGCGTCATGTGCCAGTTGAAAATTACCTTGTCCATCATTGAGATAAAGCCGATCCTGGTAAAAAGGGCTGTTGGCAGGGAATTCGTTGCCACCGCTTGCCACATATAAATCCAGATCAGCATCACCGTCTACATCCACAAAGGCAGCGTCGACATCTTCCATCAGACTTTCGCCCTGCCAGGCTTGTTGGGGCGCCAATTGTAGGATTCCTGATTGGGTTTGCAGGTATAATGCACCAGTCTGCCCGGAAGCTCCACCCAAAAAGACGTCATCCCGTCCATCACCATTTACATCCGCTACTGCAAGTGCAGGCCCAAAGTGCGACAGCTCATGTGGAAGCAATACCTGATATTGATAATCGTCGAAGTAATTTTCTTTATGCACAAAGTCCAGTCCGCTTTGGGAGGTGATGTCTTCAAAAAAAGGAGCATGTGTTGGGGAAGATTCACTGACGGTGGATGTCTTTTCTACCACCAATACCTGATCAGCTGCAATATTTTTCAGATGCTGTACACTGCCATCCGGCCAGCTAATCTGTATTGATTCAACCTCATTTTCTTCTTTCAATCCAAAATGCGCGATCTGTTCGCTGCTGGAATACATGCCCCGCACATTGGTGAAAAGATAATGTTGCGGCTGATCACCGGAACGGATTTCAATTTCACTGCCCAGGATTGTTTGCTGCTTGGGATCTGTCAGTTGAATGCGTAGATAATGATGCCCTGATCCCTGATTTTGGTAGACGAAAGCCTTTTCATTGATGTTGTTGACCACCAGATCAAGACGGCCGTCCCGATCGAAATCGGCATAAGCGCATCCATTGGAAAAGCCAGGCGTATCCAGCCCCCAGGCTTTTCCGACATTTTCAAACTGAAGTCCATTGATGTTCCGATACGCATAGTTGGGCAACTCCTGGGATGGTAGCAGTGCCAGAACTTCTTTCAGATCGATGATGTCAAACAAAGAGACATCTGCATCATCGGGATGGGCCATGATGTAGTCGGTGGTTGCTTTGGTAATGGCTTTGGTTACCGCTTTGTCCGCATCGGTATTCCGAATGTCTCTCAGCAGGCCATTGGTGATAAAGGCATCCTTCCAGCCATCATTGTCAAAATCCGCCAGCAAATTGGACCAACTCCAATCAGTTGCGGCCATTCCGGCGAGTTGTGCGATCTCGCTGAATACATTGTTTCCCTGGTTCAAATGAACGGCATTGAACATATACTGATAATGTCCGCCTTCCTTTACCACTTTCCAGAATGCGGCTGGGTCCATGCCACTCATATTGGCCTTGAGCCGAAAATTGTCTTCGGCGACCATGTCCAGCACCATGAGATCCGTCAGCCCATCATTGTTAATGTCGGCTGCATCGACACCCATGCTGTAAAATGAGGTATGGCGCATGGCCTGCGGCATGATATCGGTAAATGTGCCATCTCCATTGTTGTGGTACAGGAAGTCGGGTGCGTTGAAGTCATTGGACACAAAGAGATCCGTCCAGCCGTCCTGGTCAATATCTACCGCACTGACGCTATTGGGAAACCCACTTTTGGTGAAACCCGCCACTCGACTAATGTCCCGAAAGCCCTTGCCCAGGTTTTCATACAGGCGTGGACTGAAACTGGTGTCGGCCAGGTTGATGCTTTTGTCAGGGAAATATGCACCAGGATTGGGCGGCTGATTGAGCAGGAAGAGATCGAGATCACCATCCCGATCGTGATCCAGAAATGTCGCATGGCGACTGCGGCCGGGATCATCAATGCCCCATTTTGCGGCTACTTCTGTAAAGCCATTTCCTGCCTGATTGAGGTAGAGTTTGTTGCGTCTGAGATCCGGGTCTTCTTCATATAGCTCGCAGGTAACATAGATGTCATCCCACCCATCCTGATTGACATCAGCGATGACTACCCCGGATGACCAGGCTTTATCCTTCAGAATACCCGCCTTATCACTGATGTCTTCGAAAACAAAATCGCCTTGGTTCAGATAGAGACGATCAGCCACCTGATTGCCTGCAAAGAAAATATCTGGCAGGCCATCCTGATTGACATCAATGATGCCCACCCCGGCACCACCATAAAAATTTGAATAGATGAGAATATTGGCTTCCCGTTTATCCCGTAGTCGGTTGTTGAAATCAATCCCTGTTTGTGATGCGGGCAGCTTTTTGAATAGATTTTGCCCGACAACGGCAGGAAGCCCCAGCACCAGACCAACGATCAGGGTGATATATCTTCCAGCGATCATTTTTTTGCGCGTTGATAGTGAATGTCCAGTTTGCCGCCTTTCACAAGGCTGTGGTGGTTCAGGAAGAAGCTTTTGTGTCTCGTATCGTTTAGGGAAAACGTACGGATGATGTCCTCTGGATTTTGCTGGTGAGAACGAATCTCAAAGCGCTCCCCTGGATAATAGTCCTGATTCAAATGGATGGTGATTTTTTGAAAGGCAGGGGAAAATAAAGCATAATCCATGTCGCCCGGACACACTGGATAGAAGCCCATCATGGCGTAGACCAGCCAGGCCGAAAGAGTACCGGTGTCGTCATTGCCGGGAATCCCGCCTGGCGTATTGGTATAATAGGTTTGGATCAGTTCCTGTACCCTCTGCTGGGTTTTCCATTCTTGCCCCTTGACGTAATTGTAGAGGAAAGGATAGGTGATGTCAGGCTCATTGGCCATGTTGTAATTGTCTGTTTCGAAGCACTGATCCAGTGCCTGGGCAAAAGCTTTTTCCCCTCCCAAACCTTCAATCAGTCCACGGATGTCATGCGGAACGTAAAACCGATATTGCCAGGCGTTTCCTTCTACATAGCCAATAACAGGCTCAAAGTTTTTGCCAGCTTCGGGATCAAAAGGTGCATACCATCTTCCATCTGCATGCCTGGGCCGCAACATGCCACTTTCTGGATCGAGATATTTTCGATAGTTGAGCGATCGTTGCTGAAACATCTGAAAATCAGATTCTTTGCCCAGACTTTTGGCCAGTTGCGCAATGTTCCAATCTGAGATGTAATATTCCAATGCAGTGGCAACCGAACCACCCCATTTGTCTTCATTGTCCATTGGGATATATCCCAACTTTAGATAGGCATCATGATCGGGCCGAAGCGGATTGTCCGCTTCCTTTGCAAGGGCTGCTTTCCGCATGGCTGCGTAAGCTTTTTCCACCTCAAAATTTCGGATTCCTCTTAAATAGGTATCTGTAATAACCGGGGCCGCTGGATCGCCGACCATCACGCCTGTTTCCATGCTCAGCAATTCCCACTTGGGCAACCATCCACTTTCTGCTGACATCGCGACCATGCTGTTGACCATCTCTGACTGGATCTCAGGATACACCAGTGAAAGCAGGGGGTGAACATTGCGATAGGTATCCCAGAGTGAGAAAATGGAGTAGCGATTGCCATCTGTTTGCCCGAATCCAGCTTTCCCCATCAAAGGATATTGTCCATCTACATCCTGCAAAACAGAGGGGTGGGTGAGAACGTGATACAGGGCGGTGTAAAAAATGGTCTTATCCGTTTCTGTTCCCTCTACTTCAATCCGACTCAACAATCGATTCCAGGCTTGCGCCGCCGCCCGACGTACTGCTTCAAAATCCATCTCTGCCTGTTCGGCGTCCAGGTTTTTACGGGCCTGCTCGATGCTTACATACGAAATCCCAACCCTGGCGGTAATTTGTTCTTTATCTACGCTATTATAGGAAAAATAAGCGCCAACATTGTCTCCTGCCAGCTCCTGTTGAAAGGCCGGGTAGGGTTTCACCGTATCATTGTATCCCACCCAATCCGCCTCTACGCCTTGATAAGCAGGCATTTTCTTCCAGCCACCAAACGAATCAGCAGCTTTGCTGAGGCGCATGACAAAGTAGACAGGTCGGACGTCTTCGGGATGATAGCAAAAGGTACCAATCATTTTGAAGCCTTCGACTTCCTGTTGATTGACAATGCGTAGCATCGCACCGCTTTCATTGGTCAGCCCCAGTCCAAGATTGAGGATGATATGGGATTCTCCAGCCGGGAAACTGTATCGACTGATCCCGGTTCTGAGGCTACTGCTGACCTCTGCCTGTATATCGTATTTGTCAATCTGCGTGCTGTAATAGCCCGGTTCTGCTTTTTGCTCGGAAAAGGTACTACCATATTGCTCTGGGTCAAGTTGCAATGGGCCATGGGTAGGCATCAGAAGAATACTGCCCAGATCCGGACAACCTACACCAGAAAGATTGACATGACTGAATCCGGTAAGGAACTGATTTTCGTGTACATAAGGTCGTGAATGCCATTCAGCATCTTTTTCAAATACATTTTCCGCCCCTTTTTTGAATGCCGCATTAAAAGGGACCACCGAAGCCAGGCCATGCGGAAACTGTGCACCTGGATGAGTTGCCCCGAAGTTGGAGGTGCCAATGAAAGGGTTGACGTATTCGACCACTTGCTGGCTGAAGACTTCTAATGAAAAGCACAGATATGCGAGCAACAAGCAGCGCTTATTGTATGTCCACACCTTTGCTTCGAATGTTTTCCAGACTGTCATCAGAGGCGTCTATTTCGGTGATGAGGGTGTTGATATTGGTGATGGATTCCACTTTAAACGGCTTGATACGTCCAATGTGATTGGACAAACAAAGGGCGATGCTACGCGAAGCGGACTGCATCATTGTTTTGAGGGTAATGGCATATTCCCGGTCTTCATCCATGATCCCAATATCGCCGTGAATGCTCAACGCGCTAAAAATGCACAGATCTGCATGGATGTCTTTCAACGTATTGATGACTTCCAGTCCCTGTGATTTACAGGCCCGGTGCGAGATTTTGCCCCCCAATAAGAATGTCTCTACACTGTGAAAGCGAAACAACTTCATGGCAATGGCAGGTGAATTGGTGAAAATAGTGGCCCTGAGATCAGATGGCAGTTGCTCGACCAGCAGCTCGCTGGTCGCATCGCCTTCCAGGATCAGGACCTGATGGTCCTGCACAAAAGCGGTGGCTTTTTTGGCGATGATGATCCGTTCTGCCCGGTGGGTAAATTCCGGACTCCGAATGTGATCAGGAACATGGGGATTGGCCATGGCTCCGCCGTGAACCTTTTTAAGGTGGCCATTTTCCGATAGTTCCCGCAGGTCTCTGCGGATGGTATCTTCTGATACATTGAGTTGTTGAGAAAGATCGGCTGAATGAACTTTGTTTTTTGCCCGGATCTCTTCCAGGATAATATTGTGTCGTTCTTCCTTAAGCATTTCCCTGCAAATACATTTTCACCGCATTAAGTATAAGAAAAATAAGGCAGGAAGTGAAAGTGTGTTTGCATGTTTGTGCATGAATGCTGCCTGTTTGTGTATGCCTGTGCCTCATGACTCCGATTTCCAGTGATCTGACCAAAGCTTTTGAGGTGAATGATTCTGTTTTCAGCAAGTCTTGACGAAGTCGATGTGGGTTGAGAAATAATTAAAGCTCATTTTTATTGTTAAAAAGCTGGTTTTTAGTATTTTAAGATTGCTTGTGCTTGCAACTCTACCTGTTTAATACAATTCAGGTGGGGAAATCATGGCCGCCTGATGCGGCGATTAGAACCGTGTAGATTCAGCTTTTTTCTTCCCAACTTCTGAATATGCGCGGGCTGAGGGCTATTTTGTGA
>JBCBZF010001153.1:0-2175 GCA_039815525.1 Bacteroidota bacterium
CGATAATAGACATTCCGCTGATCTGGATTCCAGCTGTCCACCCGCATCGGATTCAGACTGTGATCCAGATCAGCGGAATGTCTATTATCGCTCCAAAAATGACAGCGAAAAACTGGCCTGGGAATTGGCGGACAAATATGGTCTGGATATGGTGAGTGTTCTCCCCGGCACCATGATTGGCAGTGAATGTCACCGACTTAGCATGTCATACGAAGTATTCAAGACCATTTTGGATAAAAAACTTTTTGCCGATACGCAGTTTTTCTTCCATTGGGTAGACGTAAAGGATGTCGCAATGGGATGTTGGCAGGCGATGAACCAAGGTAGGTCAGGGCAACGATACATCTTAGCCAATGAACATCCCACTGGATTGCAGGAAATTGTGCAGGCCGCACAGGAAATGTACCCGGAACTAGGACTGAAAACGCCGCCCAGAATGCCTCGTTTTGCTTTGTACACCAGTGCATTTTTTTATGAACTGATGGCCCAGATCACACAAAAGGAACCTTTGATGATGCGCAATCATGTGCAGATGTATTTTCAAATGCGGCACCACCTTGACATGAGCAACTCAATAACGGACCTGGGGTACGCCCCAAAATCTGCCCAAAAGGCCATTCGGGATGCCTTGGCATATCTGATGGCGCATCGATCCAGATTTTGGTAAATGATGTGGATGTTGGATTGAGCAAAAAAATATGTGGTAACATCTAAACCTATTCAGAACTTTTCCGTTAATTGAGCTTGTAGATCAATATGAATCTCTCCACTTCACATATCTCTCCTCTTTTCATTCCTCAGCAAGGCCGTTGTTGTCAGTGTTGTTGTATGATGACTGCTTACCCTGTAAGTTGGAGATATTGACGTGTTAAAAAATATGTAACCTAATCGTCGGGGCTCCGGTTGAAGGAGCCCCTTTTTGTTTATACCCATGATTGATACAGTCTCACCCTCAGCTGGCACATTGCTCAAAGAACTGGATACTACCGGCAAGCAGATCGGCAATACACGCCTGTATCCGCTCACCAGCTTCTGGCCCAAAGTTGGTGTAAAAATTTACGCCAAGCTGGAATGGGAGCAGCTGGGGCAAAGCGTAAAAGCGCGCGCTGCTTACTACATCATTCGCCACGCCGTCCTGACCGGCAAACTCGGGCAGGGAAAAAGGCTATTGGATGCCACCAGCGGTAATACCGGAATTGCCTACGCCAGCATTGCTTCCAGACTGGGTATTCCCCTGACGATTGTCATGCCGGAGAATGCGTCTCCCGAACGCAAAACCATGCTGAAAGCATTGGGGGCGGAATTGATCTACACCTCTCCATTGGAGAGTACAGATGGCTCCCAGCGCAAAGCGCGGAAACTCTCTGAAGCCAGACCTGATTTGTATTATTATGCAGATCAGTACAACAACGAGAACAATTGGAAGGCCCATTATCAGGGAACTGCCAATGAAATATACAAGCAGACAGAGGGAACCATCACCCATTTTATCGCTGGTCTGGGGACAACCGGGACCTTCACCGGGACCTCTCGCCGGCTACGAGAATTGATTCCATCCGTTACCACGGTTGCGCTGCAACCAGAAACCGCCATGCATGGCCTGGAAGGATGGAAAGACCTCGAAACCGCAAAGGTACCAGGGATTTATGATGCGTCCATCCACGATGAAGTCAGGCATATCGCCAGTGAGGATGCCTATGATTTTGTAAAAAAAGCGGCCCGCCAGGAAGGCCTCCTGCTCAGCCCATCTTCTGCGGCCAACCTCGCTGGGGCAGTCCAATACGCCGCCTCTTTGGAGCAGGGTGTTATCGTTACGGTTTTCCCAGACGATTTCTCAAAATACCAGGAGGTGTATAAAGTCCTTTTCCCTTAGTAACATGGCCCAATACAATACAGATATCATCCATCCGGAAGCGGCCAAAAGCCTTTCATTCTCTCTGAATGAGGAGGCTTTTAAGACCATGAAATCCCATTTGGAGGAAGACTTCCCCAACGAAGGCTGTGGATTTCTTTTTGGAAAAGAAGACGCGCAAGGACGCACCATCACCATGGCGCAGCCGACCAAGAATGTGAAGGAGGGTGATCAAAGGCGACGCTTTGAAATCGGTGCCCTTGCCTATATCAAAGCAGAGCGCTTTGCCCTGGAAAATGATGTAAGTCTCCTGGGGATTTATC
>JBCBZF010001167.1:0-2110 GCA_039815525.1 Bacteroidota bacterium
ATTTAGGCAAGGACAGTCTTTTTCAGAGGTTTTGTACTCATTCCGTGCCAAGTTCTATCTACACCATCCGCTTATGCCAACTTTCTCCTAAAGGTTTCGTCCAAGCAGCTTCAAAATCCGCTTTCATCGCCTGGTAATACGGACTATTCCCACTATCCTTGAGTGGAAATTTCGGAATATTATCCACCGTGATACCTGGTACCTGGACCAGCAGGCTCACCGCCTCCCGTGCATTCCCGGTGGTATCCTCACTGTCAAACTGAACCGTCAGATTGGCTTCATCAGGGCGCATAGAATCATCAAGTGTCTGAAGGATCGAGGCAATGGTCCCCAATTCTCCTTCCATCAATTTGGCATCGGTCAGCACCTCCCCAACGGCAGCAAGCGCATTTTGGGTCTCTGTTTTTGCAGCTTCAATTGCCTCTTGAAACGCATTCAGTTTGGCGATAATTGCAGAATTTTCAGCGGTGAGATCCTTATTTTCGAGGGCTTTGACCTCTTTGGCAAGCTGATTGGCTTCGGCTTCCAGGCCAATGAGGTGCCCAAACTCACCCGCTACCCGATTGCCTAACCACATAAGGGCCAGTTCTTTTTGGGTGATATTCGTGGTAACCGTTTCAACCGCGTCCTTCATCATGGTCAGGTGATTGTTGACCAAAGAGCCGGCATCATCAGTTTGCTGAATGTTCTTCCAGAAAGTTTCGAGGGTGTTTTTATAATTCTGCGCATTCTGGTTTGCTTCGGCTGCAAACCGTGCCTCCCGGGATGCATTGTTTAGTGCGTCCTGGGCCGTCTTCAGTTCAGCTTCCAGGCCCACAATTGGATCCTGATTACTGATATCTTTTTGCGTACTCATGTTTTTCGAGAAAAATGTTGTCGGTTAAATTCATTTGTCAGCATCTCCATCTTTGGGGGAAATCTTCTTCTTACCTGCTCTTCCCTTGGTTCCGGGAGACACCTTCCTTCCTTGTTGCTCGTCTGTGAGTTCCTCAGCGATTTCGTCAATCAGCTCTGGCGCAGGTGGCTTGGGATTGCCTGCATCAGGGTTCTTTAGGGTCTCGTAGATTTGTGTTAACGCCTCTACATCTGTGGCAGGTTCGTAGGTATTTCCCTCATCTTCCGCCAGCTCCAATGCTGTAAAATCATTTACCGCCGAGAGCGCCAGTTCCTTTTCCCCACTTGCTATCTGATCCCGATCAGCTTTGTTCAATGCCAGGGCACTGTCGCCAAACTCTGTTTCAGTGGTCTCAAGCTGGCTTTGGATTTCAGCTACGCGGCCATCAATATCGGTTCCAAGTGCCGTGATCCCGTTGACCAAATCATCTGTCGCACCAGGAAAGGTTTCAACATTTGAAAAAGCAGCAATACTGGCTACCAGGACGGTCGCCTTGATCGTATTGTTTGCATTGTCAAAGATCTTCTCTGCTCCCTGTTCCAACTTGACCACTTTACTGGAAAAATCCTCATTTTCTTCCAGGGTCAGTTTATCCTCCAAATTCTTCAGTTCGCCTTCATTGCAGGAGTCCTGGCTCGCATCAGTGAGCTTTCGGGCTGCATCCTGCATGGCACTCAGTTTGGCTTTGGCCGTTTTGAGCGCATTGATTGCACCTGTCAGTTTTTCGGATACACTTGCACTGCTTGTTTGAAGCGTGGCGACATCTTCTTTCAGACTGCTTGCATAATCAATCATGCGATCGCTGATCACAGACTTCAGCAGGTCATAGGTATGTTGAGAATACGCCACTCTTTCCAAAGCCTCTTTTTTACTCTTTAAGGTAATTTTAGCATGTTCAAAAGCAGCCTGCTTTTCAAGATGATCCTTTTCTGCCTCGTCGAGCAAGGCTGTTAAGGTATCCTCCCGGAAGGCCTCAAATGGTTTTTTTGCCATAATGATTGTTTTGTTAAAAAATCAAACCGGACAGCCATGCTGAGACTCGCGTAATGTAGTAGAGGGAAAACCGCCAGTCTTTTCTGATCTGTCATTGTTAGGATGAGAAAGGATCTTGAATAAAAAACAGGTGACAAAATATGTAATAGAAAGAACGATCAGTTTTGTTTTGTCATTAGTCGTCCAAAAGCTTCGTTTCTTCAGTTGGGGCAGTCCTTACCG
>JBCBZF010000480.1:0-5362 GCA_039815525.1 Bacteroidota bacterium
CAGGGACGTTGGCTGGAAGTGAGCTCTGTGAGTAACTTTGAAACCTTTCAGGCCAATCGTCTGAAGCTCCGTTTCAAGGAAGAGAAGAAAACCCACATTGCCCACACGCTGAATGGCAGTGCGCTGGCCATGCCAAGAATCATTGCCGCCTTGTTGGAAAACAACCAGCAGGCTGATGGCAGCATTCTCATTCCGGCTGCATTGCAGCCATTTGTGGGATTTGCTCAGATCGGGTAGGGAAAAGATGCATAGATCACGTGCCTTTGCTGCTTTTTGGTAAAGGCACGTTTTTTATTGACTGAAAGATTGAAATTTAGTAGCCAATTGTTCTCCCGGAGGGAGCGGCAGCAGACTGCCTCTTTCGGCCAGTTTGCGGGCTTGTCGGGTTTTGCCTTGTTCATACAACATATCCAAAACGACCAGGCGGCAGGCCCCTTCATACGGATTGGCTTCTATTGCGGCGCTCAATTCCAATTGGGCCAAATCTTCTCTACCTGCCCGTCGATATAATTTACCTCTTGCATGATGCCAGCGGGATAAAGGCTCTGCGTACCAGGGACGCCCCATTCGGTTGAGTCGATTCCAGGCTGCCTGGGTATTGTCCATGGTGATGTACATATCTACCCAAACAAATGGGTCGCCGCTTTCCGGAAGACTGTCTTCTGCAATGACCCGAAACAATTTTTTCGCCTTAAGCGTATCGCCGGCCAGAAGGGAATAGCTGACCATTCGCGCCTGGAAAGCAGGATTAAGTTTGCCACTGGCTTCCTGCAAAAGTTGTGAGCTTGCCAGGACCTCAACGGCTTGACGATATTTTCCGCTGGCCGCCAATACCTCAGCAAACTGCCGCCGATAATGTTGGTTCTGTGGATTTTGCGCAATCAATTTGGTGAAAAAAGCCTCTGCTTCATCTGTATATCCCCATTTCCCTTTCCATTCATGAATAAAAGCCGATGCACTTTCTCTTTTGTCCCGCAGATATGTAGACCAATTGGGTGCTCTTGCCACATACTGCTGAGCTTGGTCAATGGCGTGATGAAGCTGGGCATTCTGGATGAAAAATTGCCGGATTTGTTGATTGATCTCTGCTTTGAGTGCAAGATCCACCGCCAATTCCTCCGCCTGACGCAATGCACTTTGCTGATTGCGAATGGATTCTTCAAGAGAAATCTCCCCCTGCGCCTGCCGCTCTTTATACCATTCGGCCCGAACCAGTCGTAAGCTGGGATTATAGGGAAATCGCTGCCGTGCCTGATCCAGCCAGGTTCCTGCTTCGCTAAGTGCACCCTTCTTGATCAGACTCTTCGCTTTTGCGAAGTAAGCAGGTGCATAGTCCTTGTCCCATTGTAAAGCAGTATCGAGTAGCACCAGGGCGCGATTGGCATTTTGCTCTTCCGCTGCCAGCAAGACATAAGCCTGTGCCCAATTACTGGCAAAAGCAGCATTTTTTCCATTGATAAAAGCGTTTTGGCGTTGGACCAAACTATCAATAAAGGCATACAGTGCTGGGTCTTTGGTCTTGAGATCCGTGGTCGTATTGACGGATTTGTGATTCAACGGATGCACCTTAACCGGATGAAAATAAGCGGTGTACGTCTGGGCTAAGTATTCATGTTCATTGTTGGCAGAATAATAGTCGAGGGTCCGCTTTTCTTTCATTGCCTGGTGATACAAAGCACGCACCCGTCTGTTTTCCTTTGCTGTAAAAACGTTGAGGTGAAAAAGGTGGACGTATTCGTGGAGTGTAACATTTCGTTCCAGATGGGCGCCCCGTTGGACATATTCGATGCCAGTCGCCCCGCTGCCAACCCCACGAATATCCATCCATTGCCGGTTATCGAAAGTTGTTGCTTGTCGGAAAAAAGGATTGTCCATTGCCCGAGCCAGATCAATGTGCAGGGGTGGGATGGTAAAAGTACGGCCCAATCGTGCCAGCAGAGGCAGGTAGGCAACGCCACTGTGTAATTGGGCCCAGACCATGCGATCCACCTGATCGCCTGGGTATTGGGCGACATCATCAAACACCTGATAGAAATGCTCCGGATCACCGATTTCGGTTTGTTGAATCTGTCGGTTCAGGCCGGCTGCTTGATTGAGAAAGGCAAAGCGTTTTTGTTTGATCACTGCTGCCAGACCATTATGAGCCGGACCGTAGTGTGGTTTTTTTGCCAGAATGGCCCGGAAGATGGCCTCTGCCTGATTCAATTTCTCGTCTGTGTCATGACCCGGACTCATGTAGTAGGCTGAAGCTTTGAGCATAGAAGGCAAAACCGATGAGAAATAGCGTGCTTCCAATCGGGTCAAGGCTTCCAGGGCAAGGTCGATTTGTCCACTGGTAATTTGTTGTTCAATGGGTGCCAGTTCCTCCAGAATAACAGCCTCATCCGGGTCCTGGTAATCCAAAAAAGTCAGATGGGTGTGGCCGTTGCCCCAATGCCAATGGGTAAGGAAGTGTAAGGGCTGGACAGCGAGGGAGACTTCCCACTGTCCCGCCATCTGGTCGAGAAGGGTCGCATCTACTTTTCGCCAAATGGCATAGCCGTAGTAAAAGCGAGCATCTGGCTGGAAAGGATCGATCTCAATCGTACGCCGCAAGGCTACTTCAGCCTGTAAGCGATCTCTTTGCCACAATAAAACTTCCGCCCGGAGCAGATGCCCTTTGGGATTCAGTTCATTCCAGAAGATCAATTGATCGGCCAAAGCCAGTGCACGCTGATAGTTTTTGCGGTGCATATGGATGCGGCCCAGCAGAAAAATGGCCTCTTCATCCTGCTGTTGTTGATTGAGGAGATCGAGGCAGATACGCTCTGCCGCTTCCAATCGCCAGGCCTGGATGTGCAGTTGGATCATGAGATATTGCGCGGCACGCATATCACCCCGGCGCCGCAAACTGGACTTTGCCAGAGAATCTGCCAGGAAAAAATCATTGTTGAGGAATGCCAACTCAGCCCGTAGAAGATCTTTAGATGCGGAGGCAATGGCGATGGTGTCAAGAATGCTTTCTACCTGAGACCACATCCCCAGCTTCATCATGCGGTGCAGACTTTGTACCGGAAATTCAGGAAATTCATCTGTCAGAACTGATTCCTGTCGTTGGCGCAGGGCCGCTAGAGCAGCCATCGGATCGTCAATGAGCGCCTTTTGGGCAGTGGTAGATTGCCACCATAAGCCACAAAGCCAAATGATACACAGAATTTGTTTTCTCATCTTCCTATTCATGTTCATCCAGATAAAAACGCCCTTCCATCACCGTAACAGCTTGTCCCGTCATTCTGACCCGTACGCCACACTGTTTAACCAATAAATCACCACCCCGGAGAGAAATTTGTCGGGCGCTCATCTGCGTTTTCCCTAAAGTTTTTGCCCAGTATGGAATCAAAGTACAATGGGCTGAGCCGGTCACCGGGTCTTCATCTACGCCAACCTTTGGCGCAAAAACCCGTGAAACAAAATCTTTCGTTACTCCTCTTGCACTGACGATAACACAAACCGGATCAAGTTGTTGCAGGATACGGAAATCAGGCTGTATGGCAGCCACAGCCGCTTCATCATCCAGCACAACCAGTAAATCTCTTGCTGCCATACCAACATAAGTCGCCTGTTCAATTTCAATGCCTAAAGCCTTGAAAAGCATGGAGGGAGCTTGAATCTCCTTAGGGGGCCGGGAAGGAAAATCCATTTTATACATGCCCGCCGATTGCTGAACCGTGAGAAGTCCGCTTTGGGTATCAAAGTAAATGGTGTCCGCAGGGAATTCCAGGTGATGAAACAATACGTGCGCACTGGCCAGGGTCGCATGCCCGCACAGGTCAATCTCTTTGGCAGGAGTAAACCAACGCAGGGCGACTTTATCCTCTTGCTGGACAAAAAAAGCCGTCTCCGACAGATTGTTTTCTGCGGCAATGGATTGCATGACCGCGTCCGGCAGCCAGGCTGGAAGCGGGCATACTGCGGCTGGATTACCTGTAAACGGTCTTGACGCAAATGCATCTACCTGATAAACAGGGATAGTTTGAGACATGAAAAAGCTTTTCCGCTCAAATTAGGAAAATCCGCGCATTCAATGATTGGCGAAAATACCTACCAAAGGGCCAGTAACTGGCTCAATTGCTGCGGTGTCTGAAGGTACATGGTAATCCCCACCGCTAATACGCCGACCAGCAGTGCGACACTTGCATAGGTGAGAAAAGACAGTTTTCGCTTGAATTTTTTGACTGGACGACTCTGGGCAAACGGAATCAACGGCCGAATGGTGGCTGGTTCATCCATTTTCTCCGCATTTTCAGCCAGGAAGTAGACGCCCCATTTTAGTGGCCCCCCTTTCCCTTTCCAGTTAAAGGTGTCGCTGTCGAGATCATATTCGACCTGATGGGATCGAAAATGAGATGGATTACTGCGACTCAATTGACGAGCGGCCTCCTGAACCGTTTTGCCATCAGCCAGTTCCCGATAAAAGTCGCGGGCAAGTTTACTTGCGTTGGCGTCTTTGTCGGTAGTCTGGGTTACAATGATGGCCGGGACGTCCCGACGGATCAGCATATCGACCAGGCCTTCAGTGGCACAACCACTGAGAAAAACCGCTTGCAGATTGGGGAGCATCCCGATCAGCTTGGAGAATTCTTCCAGATGGATTGGGGTCTCAAAATTATCTGATTCAAGCCGGAGGTGATCAGAGTCCGCATGGCCAACCAGATGCATGACGCTTACCCGATTCTGGTATTCGTTGCTTTGTAACTGATTGAAAAAGTAGCGGTTGGGGAGGTTCCCCTTTTGAATTGCCTCGTAGCGAGACTTGTGGTTAAAGGTAGGAAAGAGCTTCGAAATTCCTTTGCGTTCGTGAACGAGGTGGCGCAGGCGTTTACCGCTGCGGTAGCTGTTCACACATGCGAGGAAGATCACAGGTGTGTGTGAGACAGAAGAAGAGAACATGGCGAAAGTCTGGATTCAAGAACTTGTTTTCAAATAAATGTGGTAGAAAACCTTTTTCTGTGTTACGGAAAAATGTCGTCCAGGTTTGGTAAACCCGGGCAAGAGCGTCTATTGATACTTAGCCAGAAGCGCCTTAAATCGACTTTCCTGCCGATAGGACGCAAAAGCGGCTGGTACCTTTTCTACATCAAAACCTTTTTTCAAGGCTGTCTCTAACTGTTCGTAAAAACGATCAATGTCGTCTTGCTCAGCGTAGGCAGCTGCCAGTGCACCATGATAATTCTTGTTGTTCGGCCGCAGAGCAATGGCCGTCTTCAAGTCCCCAATGGCACTGTCAAATTGTTTCATTTTTAAATTGAGGATGCTTCGATTGAAGTATGCCTCAGGGTATTTGGAATTAAGACGTATGGCATCGTCAAAATCCATTAAAGCA
>JBCBZF010001225.1:0-1936 GCA_039815525.1 Bacteroidota bacterium
CCGGGGAGATAATTTTCCAGAAGCCATCTTCTTCTCCTTTGTTTAGTGATGAAAAAAAATTACAACTAATCAGGTGAAGCGATTGCTTACTGGGTGCCACCGGTCATGGCGCTCAACATACCACCGTAGACGCGGTTGAGGCGCTGGAGGTTTGTGTTGAGGTTCTGCATACCAGCTTTGTATTCTTCAGCATCTTTTGCAGCATCAGCCATGCTGTTCATGGCATTGCCCATGTTGCTGTAGAATTGGTTCAGAGACTTCAGGTGAGACTGCGCATCAGCCAGTTCCAACTCGTAAATAGAGTTCAGAGACTTCAAGTTGGTGGTGATCGCCTGTACCTGCTGATGATATTCCTGCGCATCGTTGGCAGCATTGGCGAATCCGCTCATCGAGTCAACTGCTACAGAATAACTCTGGTTGAGAGAATCAATTTTGCCGGAAGCTTCTTTGATTTTTGCAGCATACTCATCAGTTGCACCTGCAGCGTCAGTCACAGAGGATAGCTTGGTTACGTTGTCATTCAAACCAGCCAATGTGTTTGAAATATCTCCAAAGACAGAACCGTCAATTTCATTCATACTACGGGTCCAATCCATGTTGACAGCAGGTGTGTCTTCAGCGACATAACTGTCATCGGCCAAGGCGGGATAAACTCTTTCCCATTCATAATCTTCTTCTGGTGGATCGATTGCAGAAATCAGGAATACACCTGCTTCCGTAAACATCCCTACAATGAGCATGAGGTTTGCACCTTCCCAGTGAAGAATTTTGAACAGGGCACCTACGATTACAACTGCTGCTGCGGCACCGTAGATGAAGTTCATCACAACTTTACCAGTACGGGACTTTAAGCCCCCTTTCTTCTTTGCCATTTTAACCTTTCCTTAGATTTTAACTTGCCTGATAAAAAGGTGTGAAGTGAATAAAACTGTGCATATTACCGGGTGCTGCTCCTTCACGTAAGCAACACCCTGTATGTTTTCAGCTATTGATAGATAGATAGCGTTTGATCAAAAGGATTTAGAAGCCAGCGGCACCGGAACGTCCGATCACAGTAACGACGGAACGGAAACCGATGAAAGACTTGGCTGTGTCTGCGTACTCGAAACTACGGGTACCATTGGACAAGAAGTATCCGATATCTTTCCATGAACCACCACGTGTAACCTTGCGGATCTTCGCACCACCAGGGATACGATCTTCATCACGGTAGCGTGTATCATAAAATACCGGGTTCAGGTCATGCGCATAAGAGTACCCAGTTTCTTCAAAGTCATCTTCACACCACTCAGCTACATTGCCGGGCATGTTGTAGAGACCGTAGTCATTGGGGAAATACGCATCAATGGGTGCAGTATATTCAAAGTTGTCCGCGATGTAATCGCCACGACCAGGCTTGAAGTTGGCCAGGAAACAACCTTTTGAATTGCGCAGGTATGGACCTTCCCATGGGTACATTTTGTGCTCATAACCGCCCCGTGCACCATATTCCCACTCAGCCTCTGTAGGCAGACGGAAACGTGGCATTGGCGCCAGTTCTTTTTCTTCCCGGAACTGATTCAGGTGAGCAGTCCGCCAGCGGCAAAACTCCTGCGCAGCATACCAATTTACCCCAACGACCGGATAATCGTCAAAGGCTGGATGCCAGAAGTAGTTTTCCATGAAGGGCTCGTTATAAGAATAGACAAAATCCCGGGTCCAGACAGCTGTGTCTGGCAGAATGATGTCTGCGTAAGTCGGATCAATCGTATCCAGCGCACCATTTTGCTGGAATGAAGTTTCGTTAGCGGTCGGCCCATATACAAACTGACGGTACTCGTTGTTGGAGATTTCCGTCTCATCCATAAAGTAGGCGCTGATGGTGATCTGTCGGTTGTGGGCGATCTGGGAGTAGGGAACGTCCTGATCGTTTTGACCCATGTGAAAGGAGCCAGGC
>JBCBZF010001005.1:0-2667 GCA_039815525.1 Bacteroidota bacterium
GACAAAACCCGCAACAAACTGGTGGGCGCCGAACAAAAGATTGTCAAACTGCTGCATCAGCATGTTTCAGGAGACGTTGCCAAAGAACTGCTGGCCAACAATCTGGTAGACAAACCAATCGAACGCCGCTTTGTCTGCATCATGTTTCTGGACATCCGTGATTTTACGCCCATGGCCGAGGAAATGAGTCCGGAGGAGTTGATCGCGTACCAAAACAATGTCTTTGGCCCCATGATCGATGTGGTCCAGCAGCATCACGGCATCATCAATCAATTGTTGGGAGATGGCTTCATGGCGACCTTCGGCGCTCCGCAATCTCATGGCAATGATTGCCAGAACGCCCTGGCGGCCGCCCGAGAAATTCTCCGCGAAATCCGCGAAAGAAATGAAGCAGGCGTCATCCGCAAAACCAAGATTGGGATCGGCCTCCACGCTGGCCATGTCGTAACCGGCAATGTCGGGACTGAAGCCAGAAAGCAATATTCAGTGACTGGCAATCCGGTCATCATCGCCAGCCGGGTCGAGCAGCTCAACAAAACCTATCAGTCCCAGCTCATCATTACCGAGGAAGTCTACCAGCATCTCGAACAGCCGCTTGACATTCGGGAGCCATTCCTCGAAGTAGAAGTCAAAGGCCGGACCCATCCCGTGAAGATTTTGAAGATGGCGTAGGGGGTTCGAGTGTTGGTTAATAGATAAGCCATTATGGGGCAGGAAAGCACCTGAAAAAGGCATTCGAAAAAGAATTATCATTCGAGTGCCTTCCTGTATATAAAATCATACATTCTTATCGAACCACGAAGGGTTTCAATACCTGTTGATCACCATATCGCAGTCGGATGCTGTATACACCATCAGCAAGAGTTGATACGTCGAATACAAACTGCTGTTGTCCGGCAGTCAGTTCCCGGTCGGGAAGGATTTCTCTGAGTCTGCGACCCTGCATATCCCATAGTTCAATCCGACATTGAGATGTCTGAGGCAGGCTAAAAGTGAATTGTGTGAGCCCTTTTGCTGGATTGGGGAAGATCTGTAGATCCAGAGATTTGGGATTCGATATACCCAGAGACCTCGCCCTGCGCGATGAGCTTGGACCATAATCACAAGCGGTTGCCTGCGTCATGAATTCGATTGGGGTCAGCTCCCCGTTTTTGAAACGCTGACTGGCCAGGAGCAGACATTCCCAACGCTCCGCCCGGCGGCGATCATCTCCCAAGGCAATGTTCAACACATTGGTAAATTCAGCCAGGGCATTTGTCTCATCATCCGATACTACATACCATTCTGCCACATCCATCCCCAATTCGACCTGGACTTCATACTCAGTCGCATCAAACTGCATGTCTTCCAGTTAGTCCAGACCAGCCAGCCGTAGACTATCGGCAATCGGACTTGGATTTTCAAGTGCCTCCGCCTGAATCGCATTGAGAGATTGCCCCAAGCGTGAATGGGCCAGACTGATCAGGTAGGCTTCGATTGAGTCAATCGATTGATAGGAGTAGGTCAGAATTTGCAATAGACGACCGGAAGCTTCCAGATCATTGCCGGATTCCGGATCATAGCTGCTCATCAAACGAATCGCGTCTGAAATAGCCACATTCATCGGAACTGATACCAATACTTCCTCACCAGCTCCAGCCGTAAAATTGGTCAACAACTGAACGTTTTCACAACCATTACAATCGTCCAATGGATCATTGCTGTCCGGCATTTCATCTGGTGGACACGTTGGGCATGGTTCCTGCCCGCAGGGAACGTAATCCGGCGTTGGGTCAATCACAATTCCAGTCGCACCCGTCTGCGCATTCACACTGTAATCCGTTCCTGAAATGGGGACACTATTGGCGGAATTCCATTGATTGCGGTCAGCGTAAATGAAATAAAAGGGTGAAAACGGATTAAGGCCGGGAATATCCTGGGTGCCATTGATCGCCCGTGGTAAACCGGAACCAGAAGATGGCGTGAAATTATTGAATCCATTGACCATGCGGATGAGGCCAGCCCGATCCAGCTCGACACTGCGGAAATTGTCAGAAACATCCCATTGTGGATACTCGGCGGCAACGGCCGAAAGGTCCAGTTCAGAGCCTTCTTCCAGAAAAATCCCGGCGGTGGTATTCTGATTGAGATCACTGCAAAAACCAGTTAATGCACCTCCTCCCGTCATATGAATGCCGATGGTATTTTGGTCAAGGCTTGACCCCCGAACCTCTAAGCCACCAACCCCAAATTGATAGACCCCGGCAATGCTGCTTTGTTGAACTGAGCAATCTACCATATGGCCTTGGACTGTAGTCCCTTCCGCTCGCCAGCCAATATCACAGTTACCAAAGCTAACATTACTGAGAGAGGCATTACGGCTGAAAGTATGGATTCCGATGGGACAATCAGCGAAGCCACTATTGGTAACGGTGAGGGGGGTACCGTTACTTAAAAAAGTTTGGTACGAAGAAATCCCAGGGTTTCCATTCACAACGGTAAGGTCGTCTATAGAATGTCCTCGTTGATCAATGAGAAGGACTCCATGATGTATGTCAGTAGGAAGTTTCGGTACACGGCGTCGCCCTGGATCGCGAACTGGGTATTCATTAACCCGACCACATTGAGCGCCTTCGCGAGCCGCGTAGCCTGATCAAGCAAGACTGATTGAAGTTCTTCGGACAGCGA
>JBCBZF010000439.1:0-5760 GCA_039815525.1 Bacteroidota bacterium
CCAGGGTAACGGTGTACATGCCGTTGGCAGCATACTCATACGCAACACTCAGGTCAGAAATAACTGTGTCAGCAGAGCCATCACCGAAGTTCCAGGTGAAGGTCGTACCATTGACCGAGCCATTGGTGAAGTTCTGCGTTCCGCCGCTTGGTGTATCAGCAGTGAGTGCTGCCGTTGGCAGAGAATCAGTCGCAGCAATGCTCAGAGTTGGTGAAACCAATACACATTCATTGTCATCTGTGATGGTACCAGTATAGTCGCCTATTGCCAGACCAGTGAGGTCTTCAGTCATATCACCATTGTCCCACATGAAGGTATAGGGAGCTGTACCTCCGCTCACGGTGATCTGGATTTCTCCAGCCATGTCATCAGGACAGGTGTTGTCGATCAGGGAATCCAATGCCACTGCAACTGGCGTAGGCTCAGTAACCGTCACCATGTCAGTAGCGATACAACCCAGGGAGTCAACCGCAGTGAAGCTGTAGGTACCAGCTGGTACGGCCATCAGGTCAAGCATGCTGCTAAGTGAATCACCACTGGCACTGGTCCAGGTGAAGTCCACCATACCAGATCCACCCATGGTCATGGCAGTAAGATTGGCAGTAGAATCGCCATTACATGCCACAGAGTCTGTAACCATCAGAGCAGAGATCGATGGGATTGTCGCAGAAATCCCCAGCAGGATCGTATCGCGACCGACGAGGCCGATAGAATCAACCACTGTCAGGGTAACGATGCTATCTTTGAACAATACACCGGTATTGTTGACCAGGGTAATGGTTTCAGTAGAATCGCCAGTAGACCAGATATAAGTCGCAGCCCCAGATACACCAGAACTCAGCACGGTATTATTACAGAAGACTGAATCTGGACCGAGGTTGACCACTGGTGGCACGCCGATACCGATGTTGTCAAATCCAAATCCTTCATCTGTAACCGATCCATCTGAACCAAACGCAACCCGCATCAGAACATAAGGATTGCCAATCAGAGAAGGATCAAGTGGATGCGCAGCGGTAACCCACATATCGGATCCGTCTCCATCACGGCCAGTCCAGCCTTCTTCCTGTCCACCAGGCTCACCGTCGATGGCATCATCAGTATACCAGTTGTTGGGAGCACCAAAGGCACCTACGTTCTGCCAGGTTGCACCAGTATCCACAGAGGTTTGCAGAACTGCACCATCCCAGCTGAACTCTGATTCCCACCAGACACTCATGCCTACCCACGCACCGGCTGGCGCATTGGTCATGTCAAAACATGGTCCGATTACCCCGCCATCTTCGTTGGTATTGTAGAGACCAGTCAGATTGGTAACCCAGGAATTGACACCAGAAGCAGCACTGTTGATCACAGTATTGGCAGGTGTACCCAATTCAAAGGTGGTATTGCCATAGGTCTGCCAACCGCCGCTACCATTTTCGAATTGCTCGAAATATGGGTAAGTCGAAACGATTGGCGCATTGACCGTCATGGACGAAGAGGTCGTATCATTGGCAGGCTCCTGATCAGCGACCGGCATGGTCGCACTCACGATACCAGTAATGGTGTAATCACCCACTGCAGAGAAATCCGCCATAGCCGTGAAGGTGTAGGAAACCGTATCACCAGGGGCAACGGTATCCGAAACCATTTCAGTAACAAAACCTGCACCAATGTCAAAGCTTGCGTTGAAGCCAAAGACAGAGTCTGTCCCAACGTTCACACCAGTGATGGTCAGCGCTTCCATTCCCAATCCACAGCCGGGATCTGGTGCGGAAATAGACAGTCCAGCCATGTCATTTGCCAGTCTCTCGAAAAACTTCACATCATCAATCGCGATGTCCGCATCGAAGCTTGGTCCACCAAGACCACGGAAAACAACATTGATGATGCCAGTGTAGCCACTCAGATCAACTTCCTGAATCAGGTATGGATCAGAGTTATCGGTCTGTTTTTCACCAACGATAGACAGGATGCTATCCAGTCCCATAGAGTGTGAAATCCACACCTGGAGTTGGTTGATGTCAGCACCGTACATATGGTAGGCGAAAGACATGGTTGGATTGGTCGTACCCGTTACATCGATACAAGGAGATATGACGTCAAAGATGTCGCCATCACCAACTGGTGAGCTGGTCTCAATGTAAAGGTAGTTTCCACTGCCAGTGGTGTTGTCGCCATCAGGACCCGTATTGGTAGAAGAGGTAGTTCCACTGTTGACCCGCCAGTCAAAATCATTGGAAGCAAGGTTCTGCCAGCCATTGGCAAAAGTACCAGGATTACCAGGCACGAAGGTCTCAAAATCTTCGCAGTATGGGAAAGAGAAGGTTGGAACAGAATTTACCTGGACGGCGAGAGTGTCATTGTTGGGATTGTTGTCTCCTTGAGTGGAAGCTGCGATGGTGAAAGTATAGATACCACCAGCACTCAAGTCTACATTACCATTAACAGTAATGGTCAATGTGTCTCCGACAAGCAGGTTGCCCATGTTGACGGTTCCAGAGAACGACTGGTTCAATGGTCCAGTAACATCCACTGTATAGTTCAAGGTGCTGTCTGCAAAGTCAACATCCAGAATACCAACATTTAAAATGTCAAATGACATTGGCACAGGCGCACCATAGCATATACCGCCGGTTGGCTCGTTCAAAGAAATCACCTCAAGGTCTAGGTCAGAAGATTCCCCGATGAAGACCTCATCAATGGCGATGTCTCCATTGAAGCTTCCACCTCTGACACCAGCGAAGATCACAGTAATGGTTTGGCCGGCATAAGCGGTCAGATCCTGGTTAAAATTGAGCCATGGATCAGCATTGGCCGTCTGCACTTCTCCGATCTGGGTAAAGACCGTATCAGGCGTACCGCCAGTTGGCAGGACAATGACATCCAGTCTCCCGATATCACTGCCATAGATGTGGTAGTAAAAATCAAGTTCTGGATTGACAGTACCAGTCAAATCTACACAAGGACTGATGAAAAGTGTAGAGTCTCCCGATACGCCGCTACTGGCTTCGGTGAACATGTAGAAACCGCCGCCTGAAAAGTCATCGTTTGGTCCGGTAGCAGTAGAAGGGGTCGTACCACTGGTCCGTTGCCAAACATAGTTTCCTGAAGAAACGGTTGACCACAGACTGGTGATGGTGGTGGCGTCCTCAAAATCATCGAAGAACGGTGAGGCCACCGTCGTTGTCGTGCTCTGCAATGGCGTAACCACCTGATTCACAGTGGCTGTACCCGCTACTTGACTGCCATCTGCCATGGTAAGGCCCTGCCCGGAAGCAAAGCTCACCGCCAATAGACAGATCGCAATGAGCGTAGAAATTCTTCTCATAGTGTAAGTTAAAATAGGTTAAGGAGTTGATTAGACATTCATAGCCCAAACAATCAATTCTTGTGTGGCATAAAATTGATTCATTAACGATTGTAAGGAATCTTCAAACCTGATTAAACTTATACTATATTTTGGCCTAGATATTTTCTCTTACCTGATCGACGATTTTCTGATGAAAAACGGCTGATTCGGCCTCCATTCGCTCGACTGATTCCTGTAGTTCTGAGTTGACCAGGACATCAGTGATGCCACTGAGATTGATCTGTACATTCATCCCGGCACTGACCACACAGGCGTGTACACAGACCGCTCCCACGCCTGCATCAGAGAGGGCATGCGGATTGCCACTTGCCGACATGGCTTCCAACAAAGGATAGCATTCCATGGCTGTTTGCATGATGTGATAAGGGACCAAAGCCGCTCCACGGGTAGCAGCCTGAATTTTTTCCTTCCGAAACGCGATTTCTTCAGCGGTTTCCTTCGGCAATTTGTAGGTGGCCATCAGGGCTTGAAAGGCCGTGGCGTCCTCATCGATCAACACCAGCAATCGTTTTTGCAGCGCATTGCCCTGCTCGATCCATTCCTGAAACAGGCTTTGTTTGTCCTCCCATCCTCTCTTATTGACCGAAAGGTGCGCCACCATATTCCCCAGAGACACCCCCAGGCTGCCAAGCAGAGCAGCGACAGAACCGCCACCGGGCGTCGGCGCGGGTGAGGAAAGCAATTCATTGAAGGATTGAATGCTTAAGTGGGTAAGATTTTTTTGTTCCATTGAAGCGACTTTATACGCAATGATTTTTTCTTGAGGGTCAAAATCGACCACCTCCCGCAAACCAAGAGAACGAACAGCCAACTCGATGATGGCAGCCTCCTCCGACAATTGGAGCCCTTGCTTCTCTGCATAGTAGTTTCCGGCGGTCAGCATGGCGTCCAATGGGATCATGCCGATCAATTCGGACCCAGTTACGCGCATCCCACGCGCTCTGGCCGCCTCACGACAAGCTTCGAATGCCAGATGAATGGGCGTGGCAGCGATTTCTGTAAGATTGGTCGAAACCTGGGCACAGCCGTATTCTGCTACCATCCAGCCCAAAGCTTTGACACCTTGACAGCTACCAGGAATCCGTACACTCTTCCCGGCTTCATCGCGCACGATCTGCCCATTTTCTCTTTTCACCCGACCACTCTCCCGAACATCACACGCAACTTCATGGGCCAGTTCCACCGAAGTCGTATTCAGATTGATGTTGTAAGCAATCAGAAAAGGGCGGGCCCCAATGACAGTCTGCCCAGCCTGCGGATGGAACCGCTGCGGTCCAAAATCAGGCGTCCAATCCGCTTGTCTTATTTTTTCCCGAAAGCCCTCATATTCACCCTGCCGGATCTTTGCGAGATTCTTCCGGTCCGGATGCCTGGCCGAATGCTCATACAGATAGACTGGGATGTCCAATTCACGCCCCACCCGTTCACCCAATTTCAGCGCCGCCGCCTGTGCATCTGCCAAACCCATTTCTCCCAGGGGAATGATTGGACAGACATCAGTTGCGCCCATACGGGGATGGTTGCCAGTGTGGACCGACATATCGATCAGTTGAGCCGCGGTGGAAATGGCCTGAAAGGCGGCTTCGACCACCGCTTTGGGAGGGCCAGCAAAGGTCATGACGGTCCGATTTGCCGATATGCCTGCATCCACGTGCAAGAGGAGGACCTGGTCCACTGACTCAATCGCCGCCGCGATTTTGCGAATCACAACCAGATCACGACCTTCACTGAAGTTTGGCACACATTCCAGCCAGTCTTTCATGCATCCAAGGCATCAATCTCGATTTTCAGAAAACTCAGCATCGGACCCAGATTTTGATCATCCACCAGACCATTTTCCGGATCAAACAGGACGTCGATGGCATAGGCCAGCAAGTGCGGCTGCGGAGATTCGGCCAAGGTAGCCCGAAAACTGCTTTCCAAATCCACATCTTCCTCTTCGCTGGAGATTTCCAATAATCCCAGATTGACTTCACGGACTTTTTCCAGACGTGCCTCCGTCAGTTCCGGCAATTGGGGATTGGCTTTCAGCATTGCCTGCCAGATCACCAGTCCCAGGAAAAACATCAATTCTTTTTCATCGTCATTGAAATCATTTTCACCCATCGTCATCAGATAGGCAAACAGAATGGGTTGGTCCTCACTCAGTTCGTCCATCAGCCGCTCAAAATGACGTTCATTTTCAAGCTCATCCAGCCACAGATCGACTTGGGCAATGATTTCGGGAGATACGGTCTTCACAGGATTCGGTTTTTGTTGAAGTTTGAGCGGTAAAGGTAGGGAAAATTGAGATGCGGGGTGCGGGGTGCGAGGGGCGAGAAAACTTTGGCATGCTCCATTCTCATCCACAGCCTGACGACTATTTAAGGCTCGCTCCTCGCCCCCTTCAACCCGCCCCTCTTCCC
>JBCBZF010000637.1:0-4329 GCA_039815525.1 Bacteroidota bacterium
ACTGGACCTGATGATCTTCCATGATGAGTTTGACAACAACGTCAATGATTGGCTAATTGGCCAAAATAGCTCAGTACTGGCCGATATTCAGGAGGGTATCTATCATCTGCGCACCAAAGGCGCCAATGATGGTCTTTTCTTTGTGAAGCCGATGCCAATCAAGAAAGGGCAGGCGTTCCAGTTTGAAACCGAAGTTTTACAAGAATCAGGGCTAAAAAATATGGCCTACGGCCTGGTCTTTGGGGTTGATCCCACCCAACAAGACTATTATGCTCTGATGATCAGTTCCAATCGCCAGTATATTATTCTGCGCATGGAACGGGGGAAATTTCGGGAAATGAAACGCTGGACCCCCAGTAAATTGGTCAATGGTCCCAATAAACCCAATGTTTTGGGAATCAGACGCGTCAAGGATAAGTTGATGTTTTACATCAATCACCGGCTGGTCTTCAAAAATCGCTTCACTGGTATGAAAGGCAATGAGGCAGGTATTGTCATGCACGGTAAGATGAAACTCCAGATTGATTACTTTCTGGTCCGCAACCTGCGGGAGGGAGAGTCAGACGATTAGCAGGGATTTTGTGCTTCACCCAGCATTTTGCAAATTGGGATGTTGTGAAATCTTCCTTTCTCTTTGGATGCATTCTGCTGTTTTCGGCTGGTCTCATTGCCCAGAGCCATCGCCTGTTGGATGCACCTTTCGACTCTCCGACCTGGTCAAATCAATGGATTGGCAAAGCGGTCGCTAAAGACGGCCTTGCCAATCTTTCTGCATCAGACGGGTCCGCTTTTTGGGTACATGAAGCCATTCTTTCATCCAGATCCCGTTTCCAAATTCGGGCAAAGCTTCGTTTTCGGCCCCAGACGTCACAAAGCAGCTATGGCCTGGTATGGGATGCAGACGAATCTCAGAAACAATACTTTGCCTTTCAGCTCCAGGAAAGACAGTTCAGGATCATCCGCCAAGATGGAGCGGTAACCACCGAAGTGGTTCCCTGGACCAAACATAAAAAAATCAAAGACACGGATATTCTGCATGAAATCCGCATTGAAAAAAATGGATGGAAACTCTCATTCTGGTTTGAAGACAAGCGCCTGACGGAAATTACATTTCCAGGTATTCATGGAAAGTATCACGGTATGCTTCTCCAGGAGCAAGGCAGTCTGGGGATTTCTCAATTTCAGATCATCCACCCGGAGATGCCCATCCATCTTGCCGATGGCGGGTATGCCGATGCCGTCGCTTTTCCACTGGACAGTACCATCAATTCAGCGGAGCAGGATGAATGGGCGATGGTCCCCTTGGCAGCACGCAATTTATTTATTTGGAGTCGGGCCACCAGAGGCAATCCCCTGGCCACACAATTGTTTGAGACGCATTGGGAGGATACGGTCTGGTCTGAAGCGGCACCCATGCTACCAGATCAACAGCAGCCTCAACTGGGGTTGGCCCTTGGGCCCGATCAAAAAAGCATCTGGTTTGCTTCTCATGATCAGATTTGGAGTAGTTATCAAGCCCGGGATAGTGTATGGGAAAAAGCCATTTCATTTGAACTGCCACCTTTTCCCACTGACAAGGACATACATTTTTCCCTTTCGCCAGATCATAAAACCCTGATCCTGGCCATGGAGTCCAAAGCGGGAAAGGGAAAAAAGGACCTTTATGTTTCATTTCGAAAAAATGGCAGTTGGACCAAAGCCCTGAATCTCGGGTCCGATCTCAATACATTTGGCGACGAACTGACGCCCTGGCTTGACCAGGATGGTGAAACCCTCTACTTTTCCAGTGAAGGCTGGCCGGGTTATGGCCGGGTAGACGTTTTTCGAAGCAAACGTCTGAGCAACACCTGGACCAGTTGGTCTGAACCAGAAAACCTCGGCCCCGGCATCAATGGACGATACTGGGATATCTGGTACCGTCCTCGCCCGGAAGAACGTCGGGCCTATCTGAGTTCTCAAGACAGCAGCGGTAATTACGACATCTACGATGTGAGGATACCGATTCCGCTCGAAGAGCAGCCGGTCGTTCGTTTGACAGGCAACATTCGTAACGCCAAAACCAATGCGCTTCTGGAAGGGGTAGTGCAGGTGCTGCAACTTCCAGAAGACAGTCTGGTACAGGAATTTGAGACCACCAATGGTCGCTACAAAGGTTTTCTCAACTTTTCACATGCTTACGAGATGTATGCCCTGGTCAATGGGTACTTTCCGCTGGTCGATACCCTGGATCTGCGAAACGTCAGCAAATTTCGGGAAGCGGAAAAAGATCTATTCGTCCGCCCCATTGAAGTAGGAGAAGCAGTTCAACTGCAACACGTGTATTTCCAGCGGGCAACAGCCGAATTGGTGGAAACCTCCTTTCCAGAGCTCGACCGGCTCTTACTCCTGATGCAATCCCTGCCCGCCCTCCACATCGAGATCCGGGGTCATACCGATAACATTGGCGAAGAAGCCGATCTGCTGGCACTTTCTGAGGCCAGAGCCAGGCGCATACGGGATTACCTGATTGCCCGTGGTATCTCCGCTGACCGTATCAAAAGCCGGGGTTTGGGCAGTAGTCAGCCTGTTGCCAGCAATGTCAATCCAGCTACCCGTCCCCTGAACCGTAGGGTTGAATTCATCATCCTGAGCCGATAGTTTTCCCTGACAGGCAACGTATCTGATAAGAATTGAGTCTATTAACAGGGGAAAGGCATGGCAATTGTCGTACATTTGCCCCCACTACTCTACTCCTGTGAAGGCCATTTGAAAAAAATCTTTGTCTTTGCCACAGGTTCATCAACACATTCGCAATGCCTCGCTCTTACTGCTGGCGTTTTTTCTCCCGCTCAGTCGGTCAGCGGTCAGCATATCTATTGGCATTCTGTTTGTCAACTGGCTGATAGAAGGCCAATTCAGCTCCAAATGGCACAGATTACGGGAGCACCCACTTAGCCTTGCCTTTATTGGTCTGTTTGGCCTGTATACCTTAGGGCTTACTCATTCTGATTCACTTTCAGTTGGCTTACAGGAAGTGTGGGGAAAATCTCCGCTTCTCATTCTCCCTCTTGTAATCGGTAGCGGCCAAAGGATTGGTAAAAACAAGCTGAGTCAGCTTTTGCTGGTATTTGTTGTGGGAACCTTCCTTGCATGCCTGCTTGGGCTAGGCATTGGACTGTATAATGGGTTTGCCGCTGGTGAGGCATTTAACAGCAAATATCTCACCTACAGCTTTCTGGCTGATGCCGCCGATCTCCATCCTGCATACTTTACCCTTTTCCTTGGGCTGAGTTCCTTTGCTTTGTTTAGGTTTTATCACCTTGAAAAGAAAAAATGGCCCCTGGTTCTGCTTGTGTTTAATCTCAGCTACATGATTCTGCTTTCCTCACGTGCGCAATTGTTGGCGTTTATGCTACTGGCATTTTGCGGAGGGATTGTCTGGGCAAAACAAATGGGGAAGATACCGCAGGCAATCATTGCTTGTCTGATATTCGCATTGATCAGTCTGGGAGCTGTCAGTCAATCCCCTGCTTTACAGAAGCGATTTCAGTCCATACTGGATGCGTCTACCTATTCTGCACAACCGGAAAACATTGTCAGTTCATTCTCGATCCGCCGCGTAGTTTGGAACAGTAGCTGGCAAATGATCAAAGAAAATCCGTGGTTGGGGGTGGGAACCGGTGAGGTCCGTTCTGCCCTGGTCAGCCAATATAAACGGGATGGCTATCATTATGCAGCAGAAAAACGCCTGGATTCACACAACCAATACATTGGAACCATACTCGCCCTGGGTGTATTTGGCGGCATCTACCTGATTGTTACTTTCTTAATGGGGTTTCATATCGCGTGGAAGCAGAAGAATTGGCTATACCTGTTTTTCCTTTTATTCTTCACCATGGCTTGCCTGACCGAAAACATGCTGGATCGTCAATGGGGCATCACCTTCTTTGCCTTGTTCAATACGGTTTTTGCGTTTCAGGAAATAGATCCGGTCGGCGAAACGGAATCAACGCCATGATCAAAGCCGGGACGTACAGGCTTTCCCTGCTCATGGCATCTCCTGTCAGCAACCCAATGGCACCATTGGATTGTTTGGAGTTTTCTTTCCCAAACACTACATCATCTGCTTCCCCCAACTCCATACCTTGCTGAATCAAGCGACTTACTTCAGGAGGAATACTGAACATAGCAGTGCGTCCATAGCCACTCTGGTCAGCATTGCTGATGACCATCCAGGCAAAGGCCCAGAAACTTCCATTTTTCTCTTCCAAACCACCTTCTATCCCTACCCAAAAGTCTCCTTCAGGCATCAGAATCCGTGCATTCTCAGCCCGGTTACATGCGCCTTGA
>JBCBZF010001206.1:0-1991 GCA_039815525.1 Bacteroidota bacterium
CATCGGTGAAAAAACCAGACTGCCATCAAGAAGTTGGAGTTTGAGGCGATAAACCGACTGACCTGCCAATGGCAACTCATCGGTCCAGGCAAAGCTACCATCACCCAAATGTTGCATTTCTGAATTGATGGGAGAAAAATTGCGGCCATCGGGAGAGCGTTCGGCAACAATGTCCGTGATCACGTCATTCCCTCCAGGCAAAAAGGAGAGCTGTACCCTTTCTTTCTCATTCCTTACCCGCCAATCCGTCCACTCAACGGGAAGAACTGGACTGGGCGTAATCGAAATATCATCCAGAAAATAGTACGCATAGCCCAAGCCCGTGGCGGCATTGAAGAGGATGGTGGTGACATTGAGATCGTTGCGAAAATTGCCGATGGTCAGATAATTCTGGTCGACAGCCGGTGTATAGGTAAACGTCAGTTGCTGCCAGGTGGTGCTGAAAATGGCCGAGCCTGTCGTCAGGCTGGGAGTCAGCAGAATCGGATTGTTGGCGGTTTGTGTGAGGGGGCCGTTGGAAAAGTGCAGATCCAATTCCGTCCCATATCCACCATAACTGACCGCTGGATTGAAATCTCCATTGGTATAGTAGAGCGAAACATCATAGGTCGTTCCGGCCTGCATGGTCGCTGAAAGGGGGACACTCAGGTACTCTCTGGCATCACAAGAGAAACTCAACCAGGTCGAAATCCCCATTACGGCATTTCCATTGAAAGGGGAAACTTCGCCATTGAGCGTGAAGGGAAAGGTAAAAAAGCCGCTGCCACAATTGGCATAATAGTCAGGTGTACCAGCGGAGACATTACAGGCCAGACTACCGGAGACATTGGTCCAGTCATCGGCCAGAAACCATTCGCAGCTGGATCCAGGACAACCACTGTTGTTTTCAAAACCGGGATTGGGGACGATGTTTTGGGCGGTAAGAGCAAGTGCCCAGCAGGAGAAAATCAGAGTTGGGATGAAACGAAACATACCGGAGAAATCATTAAACACATCTACTCCAACCAGCATTCTGATCAGAGAAGTTTAAGATTTCAGCTAAAAAGTGGTATCTGTCAGGGGTTCCATTCTGACAGCTAGGTTAACAGCGAAGATAATGAATTGTTTATTCCCCCTTAAAATTCGGACTCCTTTTTTCGAGGAATGCAGCCGTTCCTTCCCGTCCATCGTGTGAACTAATGGCCTTTCCGAACAGCTCTGATTCATACTCGTATCCCGACTCATCTCTAAAACCGGCTGCAATGGCATCAAGGGTGTAGGCAATGGCAAGCGAAGATTTTTGATAAGCTTGTTGCAGAATTTCCTGACAGGCGCCGATCAATTCTTTCTGCGGCACGACGCGATTGACCAGTCCCCGTATGACGGCTTCTTCAGCTTTGATGATCCGCCCGGTAATGAGCAGCTCCGTGGCAGGACCGCGCCCCATGATTTGTACCAGACGCTGACTGCCGCCATAACCCGTGAGCAAGCCCAGATTCACTTCAGGTTGCCCAAAACGAGCATTATCCGAAGCCAGACGCATATGACAACCCATGGCCAGTTCAAGTCCTCCCCCGAGGGCGAAGCCATTGATTGCAGCAATGACAGGCTTGGGGGAAGCTTCGATCCGGCTGAACAGCTTTTGTACTTTCCGACTCAGGGCAGAAGCCTCTTCCGCACTGGCATGAGCGAGTTCACTGATATCTGCCCCGGCAGCAAAGGCACGCTCACCGGAACCGGTAATAATGGCTCCTTTGAGATTTTTATCTGCTAAAAAAGCGTCCATTGTCTCCGAAAGCTCTGACAACAAAGCCTGATTGAGGGCATTGAGGGCATCCGGGCGGTTGAGGGTGATGATCAATGTCTGATCCTGCACCTCCGTCAGAAGATGGGTATACATAGGGGCAAAAATGGGTCTGATGATTCCTTATTCCGTGATCTTCCCGCCAAACTCAGAATCGAAGGTTTCACCTTCAATTTCGTCGCCCAAACCGGGATAGAACTCAGACTGC
>JBCBZF010001217.1:0-1961 GCA_039815525.1 Bacteroidota bacterium
AGCAAAAGCCAAAGACACAGCTTCCAACCAATGCAGCAGTAGAACCATGTACCGTCGCCACGGACACCAGAGCTGGGACACCGACCAGGCCCAGTAGCACCCCCAGTCCGTGGGACAGGCTATTGGCAAGTTCGACGCGGTCAAGCGAGTCTGTGGCGGAGTTTGTCATTGGGTAATACGGATTTCTTTGATTTTTTCCATCAACCAGGTACGATCCACCAATGCCTTGCAGGCTTCAATCTTTTTCGTTAGCTGGTCCAAATCGATCGGTCGTTTTTCACTTTTGATGTAAAACAGCTCACGGGTGAAAATGAGCAGATTGGTATAGGCTTCCTTTTCTGCCCCGGAGATCGATCGGTTGCGACGAAGATACGTCCGAAAAGTCGTAACCAAGGGAAAAAAACCATCTGTATCTGATACTTCGTAATAGGTCTTGAGCAGCAATTGTTTGTTACTCAACTTATCAAAAGAATCCAGAAGCTCCACATCCCGCAAATGCGCCAGGGCTTTGCGATAGTTTTTCTGGGTAAAATAGAAACGTGCCAGATTGTGATTGAAAGCGGCTTCCCGAAAAGGCGGATCTATAGAATCTTTATAGGTATGAATGAACTCTTTTGTCCAGTTAAACTCCCGCAACATCAATCCCAGCGAGACCATATTGCGATAGTGAACCGATGAAAGCATATACGATTCAAACAGTAGGCCCAGGCGTAGCATGGACTTATAGAGGTCCAGGGTGTGTTGAATGTATTCCATTTTCCCTTGCCGATACTGATAGTTGCTGTATGAAATCAAAAAACCATACATATTGATCAGATCGTCTTCCATGAAAGAGCTCTCAAAGCGTTTGACCCATTCCCAAACTTCCGTAAAAGTAGGACTGCTGTCTTTTTCCATTAAGAGTTGTAGTATTTGAAAATAGGCACTGGCCAAAGGCTCTTTCTCTGGGGCAAATTGGGGATAAATTTCTTCCAGAATCCGGATCGGCCTTTCATCCAACTCAAGGGAGAGGACCATGGCCCGGTTGACCATGGCACAGCTATACCTGAGTTTTTCGCACAGGTAAAAGGCATCCAGACGGTTTGTGACTCCAGAACCATCCAGATTGGGCGATCGATTATCTCCCTGAATTCCTACTCCATGCGCAAACTCTCTCAGGCGAAACTGGGCATATAGCTTTTCGCCATTGATCCCTGCCTGTTCCTCCAATTCCTGAAAGCCCTGGTTCAGCAGCGCAGGCAGTAACGCCAATTGCTTCCGTTCATACAATTGGGTTAGAAGTGCGAGACGATTGGCCGCTGGCTTGGCCTCCATCTCAATTACGGCCAAAAACTGATAGAGTAAGCGCAACAAATTGTTTCGCAAGGTTCCCAGCTTGGGGTCGTGGAATGCTTCACCGGGAAAAACTTTTTCAAAAACACGCTCCCGATCCAATTCATCAGTATTGGGTTGAGCAAGATATTCGCGAATTGCTTCCCAAAAATTGATGGTAGGTTGATGTACATGGAAAAAGGGAGAATGGACAAAACGGTGGAAGCGATTGCGTTCCTGCACGCTCAGAGAGGTCAGAATTCGGATCACTTTGGTCTGTTGCATAGATAATATTATGGCAGCAGCCTAAAGATACAGCAGATATTGAAACAATAAAATCCAATCACTGTCATCTCTAAAATGGTCCAAATGACCCAAAGGGGGCGATTTTAAGACTAATCGCCTTTGCGAGGCGACAGTTCGACTCCAAAAAACCGGGATTTTTGTTTTTGAGATTGGTCCCGATCTGGCGCATTTTGAATATGTCTTCCAAGGGAGATGAATTCAACAGATTTGAAAACGTCAAAGCTGTCGTTCGCAAAATCAACGCTTCCCAGTTGGAAGAAGGCCCTGCAAAATTCTATCATCCTAATGGCCAGTTGGCCATGTCAGGCCAATACCGCGAAGGAGAAATGATAGGCGAATGGCGG
>JBCBZF010000445.1:0-5664 GCA_039815525.1 Bacteroidota bacterium
AGTGCTACGAAAAAGCGAAGGATGATGAAAAACTAAGAGAAATAGATCTCCTCCTTCGGGGAATCGAATTGGATCAGTAAATTGGTAGGCGTCAGGGGAGAGGAAACTGGAGAGAGAATGTTGATACAGAAGCTTTTACTCTCACCTGCTATCACTCTTTTGTCCCCCAAAAATATCCAATATGAAATACCGACTTCTGCTTCTTGCCCTGGTTCTGCTTTTTCCTTTTTCCTGTAAAACGATTTCTGATGTTGCGCAAAATCTACCTGCCTCCGAAGCAGAGCTGGTCATTCTGCAAATCAATGACGTCTATGAAATCAGTCCATTGGAAGGGGGCAAACTAGGTGGGATGGCCCGGGTTGCCACGCTACGCAAACAGCTGAAAGCAAAGCATCCGAATGTAAAAACCATTTTAGCTGGTGATTTTTTGAGCCCTTCCGTGATCGGGACGGTTAAAATCGATGGCGAACGTGTACAGGGTGAACAAATGGTGGATGTGATGAATGCCATTGGCATTGATGCGGTTGTATTTGGCAACCACGAATTTGACATCAAGGAAGCGGCGCTGCAAAAGCGTCTCAATGAGTCGAAATTTACCTGGATTGGCGGCAATGTATGGCATGATCGGGGAGAGTTGATTGAGCCGTTTTATCAGGAAAAAAGCGATGGCAACAAAGAATGGGTCAAGCCATACGATGTATGGGTACTCCCGGCTTCCTTCGGCGCGCCGGTGAACCTGGGCGTTATGGCACTCACCATCAATTCCAATCCGCAGGATTTTGTCCGCTACGTAAACTACACCCAGTCAGCGCAGCAATTTGCGGAAGATTTACGCCTCCGGAGCGATGCCATGATCGCAATCACACATTTGAGCATCGAAGAAGATCGGGAAGTTGCCCGCCTGGTACCAGACCTTAACTTGATCATGGGAGGCCATGAGCACGCACAACATACCGAGAAAGTAGGGGAGGTGACCATCGCCAAAGCCGATGCGAATGCTAAAAGCGCCTGGGTACACCATCTCAAAATTTCCGGTCCTGATCATGATATATCTATCAAATCGGAGGCGATTACATTGGATGAAAAAATTGAACCAGATCCAGAGGTAAGCAAGCTGGTGGAAAGCTGGGAGAAGAAAGCTTTTCAGGCTTTTATCGATCAAGGCTTTGATCTGGAAGCGGAAGTCGCTGATCTCGATGAGCCACTGGATGGACTCGAAGCCCACATTCGGACACGCCAGACCAATCTTGGCCTTGCCATTGCTACAGGAATGTTTGAAGCTGCCGATGGGGCAGATTGTGCTGTATTCAATGGTGGTTCCGTTCGCATTGATGATCATTTATCCGGAACCATTACCCAATATGACATCATTCGTACGCTGCCTTTTGGTGGCAAAGTCCTGCAGGTTGATATGAAAGGGAGGCTGTTGAAAAAGGCCTTGGACAGCGGTGAGAAAAACAAGGGCAATGGTGGCTATCTCCAACGACATTTGCTGAGCAAAGAGAGCGGGGAATGGCAATTGAAAGGGGAAAGCATTGCCGATGATCAGACTTATCGGGTCGCGCTCAATGATTATTTACTGCTGGGACTTGAAGACGGAATGGAATATTTTACCAGGAAAAATGAAGACATCGTGGCTGCCATTGAGCCAGAAGCAGATTCTCCACTATCCGATGTCCGTAAGACATTGGTGAATTACCTTCAAAAGCAGTAATTTCGCCTTTTGTCTGCTTGAACAGACAACTGACGACATTTTTTACGCAAGGCACAATAGGATATGATCAAAGCCGTCATCGTCGAAGATGAGAAAAACAGCCAGGAACTCCTCAAAGAGTTAATCACAGAATATTGCGACGGAATCGAAGTCGTGGCCATCGCCGGAAATGTTGCCGAAGGCCTGGCGGCGCTTAAAACCCACCAGCCCGGCCTGCTGTTTCTGGATATTGAGCTGCCAGATGGTGATGGCTTCCAGGTGTTGGAAAAAGCCGAAAAGCTCAATTTTGACGTCATTTTCACCACTGCCTATGATCAGTATGCGATGAAAGCCTTCAAGTTTTCGGCTACTGATTATCTGCTCAAACCCGTGGATATCGATGAGTTGCAAGCTGCAACCAATCGGGTCGTGGAAAAACAGAAGGAACTGCAAAGCGGTGAAGGAGAAGCCCAAAATGATAAAATCGAAGCGCTGATCCGCAACATTCGCAACATTCAGCAGCCCTTTAAACGAATCGTCCTCCCGACCACAAATGGCTTTACTGTCGTCAATCCTGAAGACATCATTCGTTGTGAGTCAGATCGAAACTACACCTTTATCTTTTTGATGGACGGGCGCAAGATTCTGGTCTCACGTACCATTAAAGAATATGATGAGATGTTGACGGACTATAATTTTTTCCGCATTCACCAGTCTCATTTGATCAATCTTAAATATCTCAAAAACTACACCCGTGGCCGCGGTGGTTATGTCGAGCTGACTGATGGAACCACGCTGGATGTCTCAGCCCGCCGGAAGTCTGAGTTTTTAAAACGCATGTCGATCGATGGCTAATCTTGCGTATCAGTGATTCCTGCAAATTGTCGGATTTTTCCTGTTTGCTGTTTCGTACCTTTATCACCACAACATCCGTAACTGCTTAAGCATGGATAGCAATTTCACCCCAGCCCGCATTGTTCAGGAGCTGGATAAATATATCATCGGCCAAGGCGAAGCCAAAAAATCTGTCGCCATCGCCCTCCGCAACCGTTGGCGTCGTCTCAATGCACCTGAGGAAATTCGCAGGGAGATCATCCCCAATAATATCCTGATGATTGGCCCAACCGGCGTTGGTAAAACGGAGATTGCCCGCCGTCTGGCCCAGCTGGCAGAAGCGCCTTTTATCAAGGTCGAAGCCTCCAAATTTACCGAGGTTGGATACGTTGGCCGCGATGTCGAATCCATGGTCCGGGATCTGGTCGAACAGTCTGTGAGTCTGGTGCGGGCAGAGCAAAAAGAAAAGATCCGTGAAGTGGCCATTGAACAGGCAAATGAACAGATTCTTGACATTCTGATCCCACCGATGCGGACAAATGTGAATGTTGGGGAATACGGAAACAATCAGGAAGTCGGTTTTTCTACCGCTTCTGCCAGCGATACCGAAATCAATGAACGGACCCGGGAAAAGTTTCGGGAAAAGCTCCGTCGTGGTGAAATGGAAGAGCGCGAAATTGAGCTTGAAGTAGTGGTGCCCTCTCACAATGTCCAGGTCATGGGCCCTATGGGAATGGAAGGGATGGATGGCATCCAGGATATGCTCAGTGGCATGATGCCCAAAAAGAAAAAGAAACGGAAAATGAAGGTCAAAGATGCCCGTGAATATCTGACCGATGAAGAGGCATCTAAGCTGATCGACATGGACGCGGTTACCCGCGAAGCAATTGACCGGGCTGAAAACAGCGGTATCATATTTATTGATGAGATTGACAAAGTTGCAGTAGGAAGTTCAGGCGGGAAAGGCGGACCAGATGTCTCCCGACAAGGGGTACAGCGTGATTTGCTGCCCATTGTGGAAGGGTCTACCGTCAATACCAAGCATGGAAGCGTCAAAACTGATCACATTCTCTTTGTGGCTGCTGGTGCCTTTCACGTCTCCAAACCATCTGATCTAATCCCTGAATTGCAGGGGCGTTTCCCGATTCGGGTGGAACTGGAATCGTTGACCGAGCAGGACTTTGTCAAAATCCTTACCCAACCGCAAAATGCTCTTACCAAGCAATATGCTGCTTTATTGGCCAGCGAAGGGGTGGAAATCTCGTTTGACGAAGGGGCGATCCAAACCATGGCTCGCATGGCATTCGAAGTCAACCAAAACGTTGAGAATATCGGCGCCCGTCGTCTCCATACGATCATCAGTAACCTGCTCAACGAAATCCTGTTTGAAGTGCCAGACCTCAACCGGGAAGCATCTTTTACCATTGATCAGGCTTTTGTAGAGCAAAAACTGTCCAATCTGGTTCAGAAAAAGGACTTGAGCCAATTTATCCTCTAAGTGTGGGACGCAAACCAGAGCCAAAGTCCCGGGTCAGACAAGCCGACAAACTAGCAGAATGGGCTGCCATCATTGGCCCGCTGATGCTGCGAGAGGGCTTGAGAAACATGCCAGTGAGCCGGATAGCCAAAGAAGTGTCGGTTAGCAAGGCCACCTTGTACAAGCAAGTTTCAAGTCGGGAAGAGTTGGTTGCGATGGTCTTGCAGGAAAAAATTGCCGCCATCTCTACTTTTGCCCCCATTCTGCTGGACCATCAGCAATCTTACGAGCAACGATTCGATCGGGCGGTTCTTGCCGCTGCCCAACAATTGGCAGACATCAGTCCGATTTTTCTGACCGATTTACATGAACTTTATCCCAATCTCTGGCAACAGGTAAATGAATTGCACCAGTTTGCCTACGACAGTCTGGAAGCTTTTTATGAAGAAGGCATCAAGGCCGGAATCCTGCAGGCTTTTTCTGCCAGTCTCATGGCCCTGGCTGACCGCGCCTTTATCGCGGCAATCTCCGATCCCGCTCAATTGTCTAAACAAAAACTGAGCCTGCCAGAAGCCTTAGCGCAATACTTCTACATGAAAAAACAGGCGATTTTCGGCACATAAAGTCATGTCGGTCTTCAATGACTACTGGATACTGAAAGAGATTTTGGTATTTTCGTCCATCATGCGTGCTTACTTCCTCTTGACCTTAGGTTTACTCGGCTTGTCGAGTTTTGCCCAAACCCCCCGCCTCTTTTACGAACACCATAAATTCTCGGCTCTGAGCGGCAATGTCTCTGTTGAAATGCCTGAAAAGGGACATTGGGGAAGCAGTGCCATTGCAGTGGGAGATGTAGATCAGGATGGGATCATTGATCTGGCCACTGCGGCCCCTGATGACAGCCTGGGGAGTTTGTGGATACTGTTCATGGAATCAGATAGTAGCATTCGGGAAAGCCGGAAATTAGGAGCAAGCGATTTACAGGCTTCCTTGACGAAAATGGGGGGATTTGGATTGAGCCTCGAAGCACTGGGAGACTGGGATGGAGACAGCATACCAGACCTTGCGGTTGGAGAGCCATATGGCAAACTGGGACCGCTCGATTATGGCAAAGTCTGGCTGATCATGCTCAATCGGGATGGGAGTGTCAAGAAAAGCTTGATCCTCAGCGGACGAACGCCTGGTTTGATTCGAAAACTCAATCGGGAAAGCAGATTTGGTGCGGACATCCATGCCGTAGGCGACCTGAATCAAGACGGGACAAAAGATCTGTTGGTTGGTGCGCCTGGGAATCCTGCCAAAGGAACCGGAAAGACCTGGCGACTCTTTTTGAATGCAGATGGGAGCGTGAAAGAAGCAGTTTCCCTTTTTCCTACCGATAAAAAAGGCCTGAGTCTTTTGGAACGTGGTGTACAGTTTGGGACCAGCCTGGAAAGTTATGTTGATGAAAACAGAATATATCTGCTCATCGGCGCCCCTCTGGATGATGATGCTGGCGTCAATGCCGGTGCGCTTTGGTGGCATGAACTGGGGACAGATAAGTGGGCCAAATGGGTGCCAGGACAGAATACCTTACTGCTTGATGTGAAAAACGAAGACCGTTGGGGGAGTGGAATAGCCGTGTTGAATGATCTCAATCAGGATTCGATTCCGGAAATTG
>JBCBZF010000998.1:0-2690 GCA_039815525.1 Bacteroidota bacterium
CATAAAACCGCCTTCGGCTCAGATAGATTCTGGTTGAACTTGCGATTCGCTGCTGATACATGGCTCCCCAGTCAGGCAGACAGTTTGATTTGACCTTTTGAACATGCGACCGAAGATTTCCCCTTCATTCTTTTTCCTACTGCTCTTTTCTCCAGCTCTCATGTGGGCGCAGCCCAATCCCAGTGTCAGTGAAAATCTGGCATCTGAGAACTTCATCAATGAAACTTACTGTTTTGATGCCGTTCTTACGCTGAGTGGCGATCCAGGCTTTGGCCCTTATTACCGGATCATGCTCCCTCCGGATGTGCAGCTGCAAAGTGTCAGCTTTGAGGGCACCAATCTCTCAGCTACGCAGGTCGGCGCTTTTCCTGCCAGCCCCGTAGAGTTGACCGATCCATTTTCCGATGATCAGGTCGCGGCAGCGAACGGAGCGGTTGAAGGCGACACATTGTATGTCGTAAAGTTTCCCATTGGATCGGTGACTTCTTCTACACCGGATCTGGTGATGCAGATTTGTGTGTCCTTCAACGATGAAGCGACGATTGACTCCAATTATACATTTACACTGGAACCAGCCCTCGAATTTGGCGATACGCCAACCGGAGCAAATGGCTCTGTGTATGGAACGGTGGTAACAGCCCAGTCCAAACCGACCCTGGTCACCTGGGATAAAAGTAATAACGCCCCGGAAAATGAGCGCCCGCCTGGATCGAGTTGGCCAGTAACCTACTCCCTTAATGTAGATGTGTCCAATCTAAAGACGCTCAGCAGTCCGGTCATTACCGACGTCATCCCGACCGACGTGAGTTGGGTGGGTAATCTGACGGTGACCGGCGGAAATGGTTGTTCGGCCAATTATACACCGGGAACGCGAACCGTATCAGTGAGTTGTACCGATGTAACTGGCACCACCAGCGCGGATGAAATCGTGGTTACCTATGATGTATTTGTCAATGATATCCTTGATGAGAATAGCTGTGCGGATGACATTGTAACCAATAGTGCCGATTTCACAGCGATGTTCAATTCCAGCACTGTCAATCCAGACTCTGCCCGGGATACGCTTGATGTCAAGCATGTTCCCATTCAGGCAGTGGCCAGTCCTTTCAATGTCCTGCCAGGGGATACCGTTACTGTCAACACCAATTTTCAGGTGACGGACTTTGACAATACGGTTCTAAACCCAATTGATCGCTACATCATCACAGAAGTACTCCCAGGTGGGGTATCCTATGATTTTACATTTACAGCAACGATTACACTCAGCGGCGGTACAAGCTTTGGACCAGCGACCATTACACCCACTGTTGATACATTGAGTGGGGACACGGTTCGCCTGACCTTTGACGTACATGGCGTTACCGGAGACATTGCATCCGGCACAGAGGGCGTCATACAATATCAGGCCGCTGTACGACAGCATTATGATTTTGCGGGTACTGACCCAATCCTGTCAAGAGACGGTTTATCCATTGGGGTAACCTCAGATTACGATCTGGCAGGTAAAGCCAGTGGCTGTTCCGACAACAGCAGTGCCGGCTTATTCGTGATTGCCCCTACACCTGCATTAAGCGTAGTCAATGGGCCCAATAACGGCGCCTGTTACGTACCAGCAGAAAATCTCACCTTTAAGCTGAGTATCACCGTTCCATCCGGAGATACAGAGGGGATTATTTTCAATAACTATTTCCCCCTTCCAGTTTTCGATGTATCGGAGGTTGACACGGATAATTTTGGTCCAGGCTTTGACATTCGTCTTGCACCAGACCATTCTGATCCTGGTTTTGTCCCCTCAACAGCAAACATCACAAAAAATACAGCCAGCAACTCCATTCAAATTGTTTGGCCTGATTTGACAGGAACGACTGAATCAAGGACGCTCTCTGTTTTTGTTGACATCCCGATTGATTTTGAGCCGTTCAATGATGGCCTGTTTCTTTCCAATATTTTCCAGTATCAAACCACCAATAGCGCAGGGGAAACCGTTTCTGAAATTGAGGTGGAGTACCTTAATATCTGCGCGCCAAACATTGAAACTTACAAAGGATTTTCAGCAACGAATGGAGATGGAGTCATTGCGCCTTTCCCAACGGCTCGTCCCAATGTAAGCGACATCACCGATTCAGATGCGGGGGATCAGCTTAGTTTTGAACTGACACTCGTAAACGCTGGTGGTGCCAAAGCCTATGATGTGCTGGTACAAGATACTTTTGCATCCGGTCTGACGGCTTGTGATACCATTGCCCTCAATCCAGTTCGATTTGGAGACGGAACCATCGTCCCTGCAGCCAGCTATACAGGCAGTCCATTTGATATGGGCGGTATGACGATCGACAGTTTGTTTGAAAATGGCGATGCATCCAGTCGTGATACTGTTATCATAAGTTGTACTTGTCTGATCGATATCGATAAAGAGCCAAGAGAGCAGTTCACGAATGTGATCCGTTCACAATGGCAATCTATCCCCGGAGCAATTGAACCGACTGCGACGCAGTTTGACCCGATACTGGACAGTGCTTTTGTCACCATTGCAGATCCTGTTTTGGTCAAAACCCATACGGATATTTCCCCCAATGGAACCGGAAACGCAAACGAAGTAACTGCAGGTGATACCATCACCTACCAAGTGCAAATCACCTTACCAGAAGGCACAACGACTGGCCTGGTGATCTCCGATACCCTACCAGAAG
>JBCBZF010000426.1:0-5848 GCA_039815525.1 Bacteroidota bacterium
CAATCGGGGGCATAACCCGCATCTTTTCAGTTTGCTGATCAGCAGCATGTGCCACGGTTTGAAAGGCAGGGTGAATCAATTCTCCCAAAGAAGTGGCCTGTATGCCGGCAAATGCTCTTTGTACCTCACTCTGCTGATTGGTGTGCGTACCGCGTCCATCGAATCCAATGTTTTGAACCAGGGATTGATTCGGTGTAATGCACAAGCCGTGATGCTTCCAAACTGTATACATCCAGCGGTAATCCCAGATAGAAGGTGGGTTTTGATGATAGGTATAGTCCAGTTTTTTCTCCCATGCATGCTGCATACGTGTGGAGGAGAAAACATTGGCAAGCTGATTTTCCGCCTTGAACTGCGGATAGTCAGTCATGTGAAAATCAAATGTTTGCCATGCTCTGCGCCAGGTTGCCCACCCCCATACTTCAGGATACTGAGAAAAGTAATAAGAAGCGGGTCCATGCTGTTGACCAAACTGAATGTTGAATCCCCCAATGTGCATCACACGACTGTCGTGCTGGTAGCGGTTGAGGAGATTTTCACAGAAGCTGAAAAAGCAGGGATCAGCGACACAGTCATCTTCCAGAATGATTCCTGCCTCTTCTTGTTCGAAGAACCAGGAAATGGCGCTGGCCGGCCCACGTCCGCAGCCCAGATTATCGTCTCTGAACCTGGTTTTGACTGTGCATGGCCAATCAACCTGTTCTGCAATGGCTCTGGTTTGGGCACACATAAGTGCTTCCCCTTCCTTGCCACTACGTGGTCCATCTGCAGCAATATATAAGCTGGTGGGTTTGACCGCCTTAATGGCCTCAAATACCCGTTGAGTCGTGTCGGCCCGGTTGAAAATAATCATCAGAACCGGGGTAGATAATTGTTCAGGATGTTGCATAAGAAGATACGCTGGATTCAGTCTCTGTCATGTTCATTTCACAATGGGCCCGCAGCTGCCTGATATCAGCAAAAGCATCGACTTTTGCCTCCAGTTCAGCATCAGGCCAATTCCACCATTGTGTCTGTTGGAGGAATGTGATTTCTTCAGGTGTAAAGCGATATCGGATGATTGTGGCTGGTACGCCACCTACAATGGCGTAAGCTGGGACGTCTTTGGTAACCACCGCTCCGGCAGCGACAACCGCACCATTGCCGATCTTTATCCCATCAACCAAGATGACACCGGCTCCAATCCACACATCATGCCCGATTTTGTTTCTGGATTGTTCAGCAAAACGATCCGTTTTCACCCAGCCGTTGCGTGCCGCAAAAAACTGGGGATGGACCGATACAAAATCTTTCGTAGGATGATTTCCCAGACCACAGCGAACGTCCGGTCCGATACAGCAATAGTGTCCGATGTCGACCCGTTCCATTTTTGCCCGGGCGGCCAGGTAGCTAAAATTGCCGATGGACGCATCTATCAAACTGGCATCTTCCGCCAATTTGACCTTGCGTCCCCATTGGACATTGCGGCAAATGGCACGTGGCCCCAGAGAGACGCCTGTGGCGTGCAGCTTCAGGCTTCTGCCAGCCCATAACAGCCAAATGGCCAACGGACTTTTCCGCAGGATATACAGAATCTTCATGACCATAGTCCCAGTTTTTGAATGGTTTTTTTTGTGCCTTCCTCCAACAAAAGGGCCGGCCGTTTGAGGTAGGTGAAATGCAGACCTGCAAAGCCTTCCCCTTTGCCTGGCGCCACACCATATTTATTGACCCGTAGGGATGAGGGGGTGAAGGCCAGTTTTGGCAAGAGGAAGTGAAATTTTCGTTTGGTGGTCACAAAATGAATGGCAGAATATTCTTTGCCCGCACTGATCACTTTACCATTGGTCCATTCTGCGCCATTCTCAAAGATCTGCTCTCGCGACTCGAGAATATTGGTCTGAAATGCTGCTGTGAGATGTGCATTTCTTCGTTCTTGCTCGATCAGATAGCTAAAAGAATCTTTGACCTCCTCCGATTCCATCATGTCGCCACCATCAAGCAAATAATGCCAGGCTTCAAAACATTCATCAAAACCTTTGAATTGCTCGTCCTGGAACACTTCCTGCAAAACCGGACTCTTCAAAAACAGGCGATTGATTTTGGGAACATTTCTCAGAACTGCCAGGGCACCTGAAAAATATTCCTCCCGGGAGGAAAAAATATCAACCCCCTGATCAATGAATGGTTGAATGGTGGCAGAGAAATCACCCAGAATCATATCCAGATCACAAAGCCCCCAATAGTCAAATTCTGTGAGGAAATCTTCCATCAGAAGGCCATAGGCAGGCTTAAAGTCGCAGGCTTTGTAAGGGTTCGTTACGCCGCAGGGGAATCCAAGTTTTTCTTCAATTCGTTCCAATAGGTTCTCAAACCGAAAAGGAATGATCCGAACATTTGACGGGATTGGATAAGGACTTTCAGCATCTGAGAAAAGCAAAAACTGATAGTGTGGGTTATGGGCACAACTCTGGAGAAAGAGATTGAGATAGGCTGGGAACTGCCCAAAATAGCAGTTGATAAAGGCTATGTTGGTTTTGGCATTCATCCTTTTCTTTTTTCTAGGATTAGTTGAATGGCGTGAGACGGATTCAGAGAGCGGACCAGTAGCATCAATTGCGGCCGGGTAGAAGAGAACAGCCCCAGCGCCAGTACGATGCCGCTGTAATAGGAAATGATGGTCGCATAAGCGGCACCTTCAATGCCCCATGCAGGGATCATGAATAGATTGAGCAGGATGTTCAACACGGCTCCCAGCAAGGTCCTGAGCAGGGAGATGCGCGTGAGGTTTTGCGCGATTAAATATTGTTCGGTCGCTACGCCCAGGAAGGTCGCAACGATGGAAAAAGTCAGGACCCGTAAGGCTGGAACGGCCGGTAGATAGGCTTCTCCAAAGAATCCGCCTACCAGCCAGTTTGCAAACAGAAACATTCCAAGGGCAATGCCCAGGCCGATGTATAAATTGACACTGTACAAAGCGGTCAGCCGTTTGTATAGTTTGTCCTGATCGTCGATTTGGTTCATGATCGCAGGAAACAAGGCACCACAAATTGCGACCGGAAGGAAGTTCCACGCGTCAAAGAGCCGCGCTGCCGTGCCATAGTATCCCACTGCTGTTTCGTCTATAAAGATGCCGATTAGCACCTGGTCAATGCGGCCATAGAGTTGGATCATGACGGCTGACATCATCAGGGGTAAACTGTTGCGAAGCAGTTTGTGTGCGAGATCTTTTTGGAAAGTAAGCCTCGAGAGACTGAGACCGTCTTTGCGGAGAAAGCCAAGCAGGATCAAACCAGAAATGAGGCCATCCAAGCCATATACATAGATGAAGTGTTCAAGTGGGGCCTCATTGACAACCAGAAAGATTTTAAGGCCAGAGAAAACCATGAGACTCCAAAACTGCGCGATGGCAATCTTCCGTACTTTGACTTTTGCCTTGAAATAAGCTTGTAGTAAGTCAAAACTGCTCACCAATCGCCCAACGGATAAGATCAGGATGTAGAATTGAATATCTGAACCTGATGTGGTCAAGCCTGCCAGCAGATTGATCACGATCATTGCCACAAGCGCACCGGCCAACCGGAGTACCAGCCCTGTGCCCATGATTCGCCGCATTTTCTCTTGGCTTTGGTTGATCAGGTCCCGCATGACAATTTCCAGCAGACCCAATGACCCAAATGAGCCAATGATCATGACAAAACTCAGGCTGTATTGGAGCGTACCAAAACGTTCTGGTTGCAGATAGCGGGCTACCCATATCCCGACTCCCAGTTGGGCCACAATGCGGAGCCCTTTTTCTGTCAATGACCAAAGAACATTCCAGGCATACTTTCGGCTGGATATTTTCGATGCGGGGTTGGAAATCGCGATATGTGGTTGTGTATCAGGCATGCTGAGGCATAACTTTTCGGTTGAGAGGAGAGAATGCCATCAGGAGCAGAGAGTTGCGCGCCATGGCCATGGTGAGAAGCATGACGATCAGAATCAGATAATAAGCTTCATTGTAGCGACCAGATGCCGACTCTGTGATACCTGAAAGCACATAATACAGCACGAAGCCAACCAGGACCATACCGATCGGATGCTGATGCTCATACAGCCAAATGCCATCTTTGAAACAGAGAAACAAGCTCAGCAGAAAGATGAATAGACCGATGTAACCCGAATCAAAAATGATCTGCAAAGCTGCATTGTGAGATACGCTCAGGAGAATAATATCTATCCGCGTGAGTTCTTGTGGACCCACTTCAAACTTGTCAATGTACTTCCAGATAAAGCCCGCTTTGTAGGGGCCGTATTCACCATAGCCGTACAGATGTTCGTTTTGTAAATCAGCCAGATGTTCAAAGGAGTATTGGTAGATATAAGCGCGGGAATTCCCCGTTGCCAAATCCTTTTTACCCCGTGATAACTGCGTTCCCACGCTCGAATTGGCGATTGCTTTCATTCCGGCCAGCATACCAAGTTGGGCAAAAGGAACCAGCCAGATGAAGACGAGCAGCCAGCGGCTTTTTCCGATCCATTGCAAGCCAATCACGAGGCCTGCACCCAGGAAGGCGTTAAGAATGGTCCCACGCGAATCTGCTACCACCATGATGATCAGAGAAATCAGCCCCGCACCATAAATGATCAGATGATTTTTTTCCCGCCGATCGAAAAACCACCAGCTAAGAGCAGCCAGGACAAACAAGACGCCACCAATCACACCGACGGAGTTGGGATGACCACCACTTAGGGGGAAACTTGAAAAGGGCAGCCTGAAGCCCAATGCACCAGCGATGACCCCGCGATTGAGTTCTCCAGTGTACCCTGGTAGCAACAATCCGCCAGCAATCTGTAGTCCCAGATACATGCTCAACCCTAGTAGGATACTATGCGCCAGACGGGCACTCAGAATACGATGATGCCTGACTGGTTGCTGATAAAATCGCATCAGCAAATAGATACTCACACTGACAGCCAGGAATGATTTGACCGAAAAGATGATTCCACCCAGGGCTGTCTCCAGAAAGCTATTGGTCCGAATAACTGCGATACACACCAGCCCTACATACACCAATAGAAATAACAAGGTATATGGATGGACAATTCTGGGCAGAATGATATGACTGATGGAGGCCCTGCGGATGGCGAAAATGATGAGGAAAAGACCCATGAGGAGGATGGGGACAAGGCTCCATACCGGACTTTTTCCCATGATGGCCTTTAGATCCACCAGGAAAATCAGCAACAGGATGATCAACTGCCGACTGTTTTGCTGACGCAGCAAATACGATATGCTAAGACTGTGTTGCATATTCAGCCCATCTGTCATGTAGGCGTTGGGATATTTCTTCGCTGTAGAAATGACGGAAGTATTTTGAGTCGCAGAGATATTGCAGATAGGTGGCCGGTAAGCGTACTTCCTGCTTAAATCTCTGGTAGGTTTGGGAATAGCTTTTGGCCTCCCCTACATTTTCATTTTGGAGGAGGAAGTCGGGAAAGGCGAGAAATTGCTGAATGATTTCCTGCTTTTGCGGATCGGTTAACTCAGATTGTAGCACCAGGACAGATACATTGTCTTTCTGGTAAATCTGGAAGCCAGCCTCTGGATCAAATGCCTTCCCAAACACATCAATCTCAAAGTTTTTGAGGATGTTGTTGTCAAACCAAAGCAGCGCGTAGTAATGGTCATGCTGATCGAGAAAGAGGCTTTTGAGCTCTTCTGTATCAAAGTTTCGCTCTTCCAGGCTGAGACCCGTATCGCGGGTAAAATTCTGGAAGAAGGACGAAATAGCTCTGCCAACCGGCTCGCGGGTCATAGAGATGACCTTGAGAGGCTTTTGGCGGGCAAAAGTATGCTGATACAGTTTCCGTACCAGTGCATCTG
>JBCBZF010000473.1:0-5422 GCA_039815525.1 Bacteroidota bacterium
CGATCCGCTTCTGTTCGGCGATATCTCAAGACTGATTGCCTCAGGCCAACGGCCTGCGGACGAACGAACACCGGAATTCGCAAAGCGCAAGGATGAGGCCAGCGGCACTTACTGGGCGTTCGATCCAAGCCTCCTGCTTGGAGTGGGGACGGACGTTGCGACGGCGGACTGAGACTAGCATTCGATGGAGACTGAGACTTCAGACAAGAATACTGTCGATCCACGAATATTGGTACTTTCCGGCATGAAAATGTCGCTCTTCCCAATTCTCGGGGCCTTTATCTTCTTCGCCTGTCAGTCTGGATCACCCGCATCCACTGAGGCAGAGAAACCCATAAAAACCGAAACAATATCCTCTTCTCCTGCACCACAGGCTGACCACTTCTCAGTGCTTGGCATCGGTGGCCGTATGACAACACCTGAGGGATACAGCAGCATGTTGGCACCAAGAATTGAAGGAGAACTGGGCAAAAAAGTGCACCTCACGACCGTCCAGCACAAAGACTTAGCGTCTATTTTGACATTTTTAACGGATTCCAGCCAACATATACCACCTGCAGTCATCATTCTTGATTGCTACACAGAAGAATTACAGACCGATATGGATCCGCTTGCATATCGCGCTTCCCTCAACCAAGTGTTGAGCCTCGCCCAGGCCCAGAAGATTCCCTTGATTGTCCTGACCCCACCTATGCCTTCAGAACAAAAAGCAGGACTGCGCAGAAAGATGCTGCCTTTTGTGAATCAGATTCGGGAGTTGGCGGCCTTGTTTCAAGTACAGTTGGTGGACGTTTGGTCTCTGTATGCGTCTCATGATCAACAACAAGGTTTTACACTTGAAAGCCTTCTGGCTCCGGATGGGCAAACGCCCAATGAAACCGGGCATGACCGTATTGCTGAGGAGATTAGCATCCTGATTCTGTACAGTGCATTTTCAGGAGAGTAAGGCTTTTGGCGGGAATCATTTCAAATTTCCGGAATAAAATCATTGTTTTGATCAACCTGCTCATCTAATCAATTGTTCATTGGCACGTCTCATATTGATTTTGACCTGCCTTGGCTTCTGTTCGACTACCTCCGCACAATTTCTCTCACCTCGCTACAGCTCCTATGCGGTTCCTCATCTCTTGTACCTGGAAGTGCAGGGGAATGGCACAAAATATTCTGTGAACTATGAGAATCTAATTGTGTCTGAGGAAAATGTTTTGTTAGGTGCAAGATTCGGACTTGGTGCGGCACCGATTGGCAGCAATCTACTTCAATTTGGGGTTCCGATTACCATCAGCGTGATGGCGGGCGGCAACCGCTTCTTTGGAGAGTTAGGGGCTGGTACCAGGGTCATTTTTGACAATCGCGTTCTGGAAAACGGTCTTGATATCATGCCGACCGGGATTGCTGGCATCCGATTTCATCCTGATCGATCGGGCGGCATTTTCCTCAAAGCTGCTTATACGCCATATTTGATGGAAGGTCAATATTTCCACCGGGCCGGGTTGGCAATCGGAATTGGCTTTGACGGTCGTTGATCAGGTTGGAACCAGATGGTTTCTTGAAGAGAAATGATAGCTTATTGGGAAAATTAATCTTCCCCAAGCATGTCCAAAGATCTTCTCCCCCGCCGACAATTCATCAAGTCAACCACTGCCCTCGCAGCTGGTACCCTTCTCAGTCCTGCCCTCTCTATAGGTAAGCAGTCAAAGGAAAAAATGCGCATCGCCCTGGTCGGGACTGGAACCCGTGGCATCAATATGTGGGGGAAAAGGGTCCGGGACAACTATGGTCATGCAGCGGAGTTTGTGGGTTTGTGTGATCACAATCCCGGTCGACTGGCTTATGCCAAAAAGTATATTGGGGCAGAATGTCCTACCTATACAGATTTTGACCAGATGATGAAGGAAACCAAAGCGAATACCCTCATTGTCACCACCGTCGATTCGACCCATCACGAATTCATCATCAAAGGTCTGGAAGCAGGTGCCAATGTGATCACCGAAAAACCCATGACCACTGATGAGGAAAAATGTCAGGCCATTTTGGATGCGGAACAAAAGAGTGGCAAAAAAGTAACGGTAACTTTCAACTATCGCTACTCCCCACATCGGCAGAAGATCTATCAACTCCTACGGGAAGGTGCAATCGGAGACATTGTCAGTTGTGACTTTCACTGGTACCTGGATATTTATCATGGAGCTGCCTACTTCAGAAGGTGGCATGGATTCAAGGACAAAGGAGGCACACTATTGGTCCACAAATCCACGCACCATTTTGATCTGCTCAATTGGTGGTTGGAAACCGAACCAGAGGAAGTTTACGCCTACGGCGCGCTGGAACACTACGGGAAAAACAATTCTTTCCGCCACACCCATTGCCGTCCCTGTCCGCATAAAAACAAGTGTCAATTTTACTGGAAAATTGATGATTACCATCAAAAACTGTATGCCGACCATGAAGAGTTCGATGGCTATCTGCGGGATGGATGTGTCTGGCGGGAAAAGATTGATATTTATGATAAAATGGCCGCGCAGATTCGCTACGCCAACAATGTATTTGTCAGTTATTCACTCACGACCTATTCTCCCTATGAAGGCTACCGCATTGCCTTCAACGGAACCACCGGACGACTCGAAGCCTGGATCAAAGAGCGGCAACCCTGGGTGCCGGAGGATGACAAATATGATGAGATTCGGCTCACCAACAACTTTGGCTATTCCCAAGTCATTCAGGTACCCCATGCCGGTGGTGGCCACGGGGGCGGAGATACCCGCCTGATGGACAAGGTTTTTGATCCCAATCTGCCAGATCCCTGGCGGCAAGCCGCAGGTACAAGGGATGGCTCGATGTCAATTTTGACCGGGATTGCAGCCCGTAAATCGATTGAAGAGAAACGCCCCATCAAAATCGCTGATCTGACCAGTCTCAAGCCGCAGGCCATTCGCCCCTGATCAAAACAGGAGCCATCCCAGAAATGCGGCACCAGGGATGAGGTAAAGCGGACTGAGTTTGTAGCGAATTGAGAGCAATAAGACCAGACAAAAAATCAATAAACTGAATATATTCAGGTTGTCTATGCCTTTGCCAATGACAAAAACCGCTGCGGCAATTAAGCCGACGACCGAGGCTTTAATTCCCATGAAGGCTGCCTGTACACGCGGATGGGTACGCAAGAGCGCAAAATAGCGGGCTGCCAACACCATCAAGAGTCCAGGGGGAAGGAACATGGCCACCGTTGCCACCACCGCCCCTGGTATTCCCGCCATTTTATACCCGATAAAAGTGGCGCTGATCAATATTGGACCGGGAGTAATTTGTCCCATGGCGATGGCATCGGTGAATTCTGTAGGGTTAAGCCATTGATGCTGATTGACCACCACCTCACCAATGGCTGGGATGAAAACATACCCCCCTCCAAATAAACTAATGCCCATGCCGCCGAAGGTATTGAAAAGGTCCAACAGGATGTTGTGCTCGGGAAAAAGCCTCGTGATCATATACTCCAGTCCGACAATCAATGCCATTGCTCCCAATATCCAACATAAAACCTTGAGCAAGTCTCGTCGCAGCAATCGCCAGTCTGGTTTTACATGATCAGATTGAACCGTTGTTTCATACCGCCAAATCCCCACCAAAGCAGCCAGCATCACCAATATCAGACTCAACCAGAACGCGCGAATAAACAGCAATGCGATAAAGGATACCACCAGTATGCCCCATTGCCAGGGATCCTTGATATTCTTTTGTCCCATGGAGAAGGCCACGGAAAGGATAATCGCCATTACCCCAGGCAAAATTCCCCCAAATATGCGATCCAATATCGGTAACTCCCGATAGGTAAAATAGGCCCATGAAAGCCCCAGAACCAGAAAAAAAGCGGGTAGCAGGACTGCAAACATGCTGACCAATGCGCCCGGAAAACCTCTCAGTTGATAGCCCAGATAGGTCACCGTATTGACCGCCAATGGTCCTGGCATCACCGAGCCCACGGAGACTGCCTCCACAATGGCATCATTGTCCAGGCTTTGATCCTTTTCCACCATTTCCCGCTGCACGACCGCCACCAGAGCAACATTCCCGCCAAAGGATGCTGCGCCAATTTTGAGAAAGGTGCGGAATAAATATGCCAGTGATGGTGCTTGGGGCATGTGTACAATGCTTTCCCAACAAGTTACGCCTCACCATGAAGCAATCAAGATGTGAGACGGGAAATTACTTTGGCGTAAGGTCTTCTCCACGATACAGAATCCGAATATCTGGCTGCAATGCCAGTGCTTCTCTAAAGTTGAGTTGTGCCTCTTCTGTTCGGCCAATCAGATGAAGGGCAATCCCCCGCCACTTGTGAAAATCAGCCTGAGCAGTATCTAATGCAATCGCCTGATCAAATTCAGGTAAAGCATTGAGGGGTTGATTCATCTGGAGACGTGCGAGGCCCCGGTGATACCAGGCCTGCGCCAAAAGTGGATTGATTTCGATGGCACGATCAAGATGGGTCTGCCCCAGCTCGATTTGTTCGTTGGCGGTGTAGGCAAGACCAAGATTGGCATGAACCATGGCTTGTTGCTCATCTCGAGCCAAAACCATTTCAAGATCCGCAATGGCGGCTTCGTGTTTGCCAAGGTGGAAATAAGCGACACCTCGGTTTTGGCGGGCCATGATTTGTTCAGGTTGCTCACTGAGAACTCTGCTCAGAAGACGTTCCGCTCTGTTATACGCACGCCTTTCGACCAGTATCAAGCCTAAATAATTCAGGCTGGGGATATGATTGGGTACTTTTTGCACCACATATTCCAGGTCTTTGCTGGCTTGTTCTACATTGCCAGTCCGCATGCAGAGAGATGCGCGAATGAAACGGGTTTTCCAGGCTGTATCCTTGCGCCGGATGGCTTGTTCTAAATCGGCCATGGCCTTATCGGACTCTCCTAATTGCAGATACAATTCTGCCCTGGCCCGATATGTAGGGAGGTGTTCCGGATCCAGAATCAGGCTCCGGTTATGGAAACGTATTTGTTTACGAATTTCCTTGTCTGCTCCTCTGGACTGAGCAAACAATGATCCCAAAGAAGAGAGTAGCAGTATCGTCACAAGGATGCGAAGGGAAACTTGTCGCGCCATGAGCGATGAACGTTTGGTGAACCTTTGATGTTGCAAATTCCTTGCCGCAGATCAAAAATCCATAGAAATTTCTCACAGGATCTTATGCTTGTCAATTTCCTTACAAATCTGTCGCAGGCAGGTGAAAAATGAGGTTTTTAATAAGAAAATGTTCAGCGGCCGCAATAGTTCTAGGTCCTATTGTTTAATCTTTTTTGAAAAATCTTAAACATTTTTTCATTTCGAAAAGTTGACCTATTTATAAACGGGAATTACCGTCAGGAAAACATTCTCGTTTTTAACCCTACCTAAAAACCTTGCTCCTCTTCTCTTCGAG
>JBCBZF010000700.1:0-3966 GCA_039815525.1 Bacteroidota bacterium
TAAATCACAAATGCAATCCCATCTGCCCCATGTCCGGTACCACGATTGCGGGAGTAGCGAAAAGCAAACTCAGTGCTGAACCCATGATCAACCTGCATTTTGTCTGCATTGAACCACATGGCCCCTTTCTTAAAACTTTTAGAAGGCGTCAGCAGCACAGAGCTGCCATTGCACTGACTGGCATCTGCAACCAGAGACAGGCCCCGCAGAGAAGAAAAATCGTCATACACAAAGGCACTTTGGGCAGACATACTGATGACCATCATGCTGATCAGCATGGAAAGAAAAAGCTGTTTCATGACAATAAACTGGTTAGAATGGTACGAATTCAGATGGTGCACAGGATGGATGTACCAATGACAGCTTATTGTGGAGAAGGATGCGTTTGATAGAGAAAAATGATCAGCTGTTGTTTTCGATAAGAAATGCCAAATAAGCAGAGCAGATATCTTTATCCCCCCACCATCACCTCATACTCCGCCGGAAGCTCAACGCCCTGCAAGTGATTGGTCAGACCGTACAACAATAGCAGACTAAAGACGAGACCAACTCCAAGGAAAATACGACTTTGCTGGCTGGGAGAAAGGCTGAATATGGACCGCCTCATTTTCTGCGCATGGATGGCTGCAAGATGGGCGAAAAAAGAAATCATAGCCAGACCATAATAGGGAATGAAAAAAAGATTGAAGGGAAAACGATTGAGCCCGGCGACACCGAAATAGAAGTTTGTATCCAGATCGAGGACGAAGCGCCCTCCCAATACAGCTGATACATGGATCAGCAGAAAGAAGGCAAGATAAGCGCCTGACCAAAGCTGTAATCTTTCAAAAAAGCGACTGGCTGTGGATCGCTTTTTTCGGAGCAAACTGATCCCAGATATAATTTGGACCCCAACCGCTATCAATAACAGACTCTCAACCACGAAATTGCGGTAGAACGGGCGAATGGTGTGCATAAAGTCGATGTGGGCAGCTGCACCCCACAAACTCATGACATGATTGATCAAATGCACACCAATGAAGAGTGTGAGCAGGAGACCAGAAAAATAATGGATTCTTTTTGTGTGCATACCACCAAACTAGCGGATCGTCCATGAAAAGGATGGACCATTTTCGGGGGGAGATGGCACAAAATCAGCTTTATCCCACAGTCTCACGCTCAGCAGTGCTTTGTTGATACCGAAAGCGCGGATGCGTTTTCTGACTCAGGCGAATGGAGATCCAGCCGCCAATGCCAATGGCCAGGAGGGGGACAAAGCCACTGCCAAACAGTGAGAGAAGCCCCAGGACCGCCAGTATGCCGACCAGCCATTTGACGGCTTGCCGCAGTTGGTCAGAGTTCTTTTGATAGGCACGGATGGCAAGCGCAAATAGGACCGCCAAACCAATGTCAAAAAGAACCGTGCTGATAAAACTGGTGTAAAAAAGTGTTTCCATGCGTTCAATGATCGCCTGATCAATATACACATTTCGCTCTTTCTCAATCTGCACCACGACTGGAAATAGGGGAAAATGATTTGATGCTGTCATGCAAAGGAGATAATCCTCGCCAAAGGGACTTTTTCCTGCACATTTCGCGCAGAAAGTGCAGTTTGATTCCGCTTTTATCCCATTGGGACTATCTTACCATCATAAAGAGCCCAACTGCTATGAAACGATTTCGCCTATTACTGCTTGCAAACCTTCTCCTCCTGGGATTCTGGGGGTGTAAAGACAAAGGTATTCCCACGCCAGAACAATCAGATGTGATTGATGATTTTCTGGTGACTGTTAATCCGATTGGGGTGGCACCGCTGACGGCCCGGATTGAATTGGAAACCACTGAATCCGTCTCTGTACAAATTCGGGTCAAAGGGATGCGGGGAGAAGAATCTGATTTGGTTCACCGCTTTGAAGAAGTGAGCGACAACCACAGCATTCCGGTCCTGGGTTTGTATCCAGCGGTTGAAAATACGGTGATTCTGACCTTTTTTGATGCTGCCGGAGATGAGTTAGAGTCCGCAGAGTTTCTGATCGAAACCGAAGGCCTGATTCCGGAAATGCCGGAGGTCAACATTGATACCCGCATCGCAGGTGCGACCACAGAAGGCTATATTCTCGCCAATTATTTTGGCCACACCGGTGATTTCTTGCCCCTGCGGCCATTGATGTTTGATGAATTCGGAGATGTACGTTGGTTTCTGGATTACTCCAAGGGTGCGATTCCCAGACTGTTTTACGACAATGGCATGAACCGTTTTGCCAATGGGAACCTGTTTTTTGGAGAGGCCAATGGAGATAACATTTATGAGATTGACATGCTGGGCAGCATCAAGGAAATCTGGGATCTCAAAGGCTACGGCTTTCATCATCATCTCATCGAAAAAAGCAATGGCAATTTTCTGGCTACCGTCAATGATCCCACCAAAAGTACGGTGGAAGATGTGATCATTGAAATGGACCGCAACAATGGAGAGATTGTCAACAAATGGGACCTGACCCTGGCGTTGGATAAAAATCGCCGCGCCTGGCCCACCAATCGCGCCGACCTCAATGTTGATTGGTTTCATGCCAATGGCCTCGCGTATAATGAGGACGACAACAGCCTCATCATCTCAGGCCGTACCCAGGGAACCGTCAAGCTGACCCATGACAATGAACTGGTCTGGATTCTGGCACCTCACAAAGAATGGGGCACGTCCGGCAGCGGACAGGACCTGACCGAATTCCTGCTTCAGCCACTTGACGCACAGGGACAGCCGATCACAGATAGTCTGGTCTTGGTGGGCGACAGCAATCATCCTGACTTCGAATGGTCCTGGTACCAGCACTCTCCCATGATTTTGCCCAATGGCAATCTGCTGCTGTTCGACAATGGCGACAACCGTAACTATGGCAATTCTACTGAATACAGTCGGGCGGTTGAATACAAAATTGACGAAGTTAATCGTACCATCCAGCAAGTATGGGATTACGGCAGCGGCCGGGGCGGAGCGACTTATGCGCCCATTGTCTCCCGTGTCAATTATTATCCGGCTTCTGATAATGTGGTGTTTACCCCCGGCTCGGTCTTTTTTGGTGGAACGGCTTACGGTAAGGTAGTAGAAATTGATTACAGCACTGGAAATGTGGTCTTTGAGGCGACGGTGATTCCACCCATTGCGCCTTTCAACATTACCTATCATAATGCGCAGCGACTGACATTGTATCCGTAAAAGTATCTGGGTGGATGATAAAATCCAGCCTTGTTGATAGGCAAAGAGAAGAACCGACAGATTTATCATGCTGAACCGCGTTTCAGCACCTTGTTTCAGGCTTTACTCCCGTAAAAAAATCGTAGCTTCTTTCCTCGCAGAACATCAATATGAAAAAACTCCTGGCGGAAATTCTGCTGGCTCTGAAAAGTCCCATGATCATGTTCACCTCCCTGGTGGCCCTGACCCTGATTTTGGTGCTGGTGGTATTGGATGTCTGGATGCAGCCCAATTACCGCGACATCATCGTGGAGATGCACGGCGTGGTGTTTGATGTGTTTTTGTTTGGGGTGTTGCTGGGGGTGTATGATTTGGTCCTCCGTCGCCGGACGGAACAAAAGCGGGAAAAAGAGCGACAGAATGATCTGATTGACCGCTACCGGGAAGAAATTGAAGACTATCGCAGTTGGCAATCTGAGGAAGCCATGTTTCGGATTGTGGGAAACATCAAACGTCTGAGCAGTCTGGACATCAGCGGGATTGATTTGTGCAATTGCTTTCTGAACAAAGCCAAGCTACGCGGGGTCAATCTAACCGATGCGACCTTGCGCGAAGCCCGTCTGGTAGATGCCGATTTGCGACACGCGGTGCTCACCCGAGCCGATTTTTATGCCGCCTTTCTCAATTCTGCTGATCTCACCAAAGCCCGTCTCGACCATGCCCAATTGAAGACTGCGACCATGGTGCGGGTCAATCTGCGTGATGCGGATCTCTTTGCAGCAGACCTCTCACAA
>JBCBZF010000038.1:0-14809 GCA_039815525.1 Bacteroidota bacterium
AATAAATCATCTGCTTCAATTTCTTTCTGATAATCGAGCAAATCGTCTACTGATGCAGGCAGATTATGGCTGTTTTGCAGGACTTTTAGCTTGCGGAAAAGGGCTCTGATTTCTGAAAAATCCCGTTTGAGAGGACCGATATTCCCTTTTACGTAGTTGATGGGATTGTTGATCTCGTGCGCAATTCCGGCCGTTAATTGTCCCAGTGAGGCCATTTTCTCAGACTCTACCAATTGGGATTGTGCAGATTTGAGCTTCTGCAGGGTGTTTTGCAATGTCTCATTCTTTTCTTCCAATTGCGCATGTTGGCTGAGAACTTTTTCTTTTTGCCGTTTCAATGCCACCGTTTTCTTAACAATCTCTTTATGCTGCTCCCATATCTCGGCGGTTCGTTCGAATACAATGCGCTCTAACTGTTCATTCTGCGCATGCAGGCGTTGGGTATTGAGTTTGACAGTGCCATAAATCAGTAAAATGACCAATAAGCCGTAAACAATGATCGCACCCAAACTGCGGTACCAGGGAGGCGAAATGCTGAAGGCAAATGATGTCATATCACTCTGACGTCCCAAATGATCCCGGGCGGTCAATTCAAATACATATTCTCCCGGAGGCAAAAGGCTATACTCCTTCATGCTGGCAGATGTCCAGGGTGACCAGGTCAGGTCGCGCCCTGCCAGCCGATAGGCATATTTAATATTTTCCCCTGATGCAAAATAGGGTGCTGCAAATTGAAAGCTCACCGAATTATGGCGGGTATCCAGCTTTAAGGGTGCTTTATTCCGAAAACGTCCACGTTTGTGGGTTCCTGCGAATAAAATGGAATCATTGGCTGTCACTTTGCGAATGAGTGGTGCAGGCAGTTCTCCCCGAAGTGGTGGCTGGTCAGATTGATAGAGGAACAAGCCCTCTGCGGTTCCCAGCCAGATGTTGCCATTTTCTTCTGGAAAGACTTCGCTCCACAGCTCGATATTCTCAAGGCTCTTCAGAGAGAGAGAATCAATTTCATATTCTCCTTTCGGTCCGGGATGAGCAATTTCTAGCCAGCGCTGGCTGCCGCGAAAGCGTTCCAGCCAGAGGCGATTCTGCTGGTCTTCTGTCAATCGCAGGATACCCGCACCGCTGAGCATGGTGTCAGGATAAAATTGTTGTTTATCGGCGGCAAATCGATACAAACCTTTTGCTGTGGCAAATACGACTTCGCCTTTGACCAGGTCAATCCCAGATACAGGCGGTAGTCCATGGGCTGAATCATAAGTCGTAATGGCCATTGGCCTTTCTTGTTGGTCTTGAGAGAAGGACACACGCTGTATTTGCCCCTGTCCCAGGTAGCGCATTAACCACAGATCACCTTTTGCATCTTCTACCAGCTGGCGAAATTTACCGTTGAGACCTGGGATATACCGGCTTTTGGTCCAGTCTTCATCTTTTCCAAGAACCTTCACACCTTCATCCAGCATGGCCAGAAAGACGCGTTTGCTGGTTTGTTGTTCAGTGGTGACAGCATATACTTTCCCTGCTGAGGGTATTCTTGTGGCTCTGGTACCCCGAACTTCATACAAGCCCCGATAGGTACTGACAAAGAGTTTACCGCGGCGGGAAAACAGTTGCCAACCTTCTGCGTTGATCCCTCTTACTGGAACGAAACGATTGTCGCGTAGCATGAATACCCCAATGGTGGTGGAGGCGTACAGCTGTTCTCTATGCCGATGGACTGATAAAACCAATCCCTTTAATCCGCTGCTTTCGTCCAATTGGCGGATGGGTGAAAAAAGCTCTACCCGTGAAATACCTTTGGACAGGCTGAGCCAAAGAGAGTGATTGTGGTCCAGCCATCCGTCCATGACGAGATTGTCTGCCAATCCATTTCTTTGGGAAAAATGACTGAGGACTCTACCGGCTTCATCCAGGAAAAAAGCACCATCTCTCACCGTGCCAACCACAAAGTTACGGGCGCCAATGGGAAGCATATTGCTGTACATGCTCGATTTCAGGATGCGATCAATCTCGGTTGGAAATGGAGAGATAGTTACATCAACAGACGAAAACTGTAACAATTGAAAGCCTTTCTCAAAGGTTCGGATCAGCGCTTCATTTTCTCCCCAGGGAATCATACCGATGAGATTCTGCCCGGCTAATTGTGTGCCTCCGTCGACGGTTACAAATTCTTCTCCTGACCATCTGACCAATCCTTTTTTAGCATGGATGGTGTACAGAGATGTGCGGAGCATCATGAGTTTGCTGCGTCCAATTTCCGGATCGAGCTCCCAACTTTGCAGGCTGTCGTTTTGCCAAAGGAGTAAGCGATTCTGTTCAAAGGTTCGGAAAAAAGCGCCTTGTTCCCCACCAATCACTTCGACACCATCCTCAAATGGAAGCTCACTTTTGGGGAGTTGACTGATGAGAGACTCATAGCCAAGACTGCCCACACTATCGGCTTTCAGGTAGCCAAATTCACCAATGGCACCGACAAAAATCTGACCCTTCTTGTCCCGGTCAATCGAGCGTACCTGCGATTGGTTGCTTACAGGAATCAGGCGCCAATTGACGCCGTCATATTCGAGTACACCCCGCAAATTGGCAAAGTACATCAGGCCACGTACGTCCTGAACCACGCCATAGTTAGCGGAGCTGGCGTGATATTCCCGGGCCTCATAATTACGGATGTATGGATTTCCTACCTCGGATATCTGTGCATACAGGTCCGTGGACAAAAGAGAAAGGATAATCAAACACCAGATAATTCTTCGCATCGCTTCCATATTACGGATGATACAGGCTTCTGGGTACAGCCTAGAGGCTACTTTGTTTGCTGAATTCTGCCACAATTTTACTTTGGAGGGCTTTTACTCTTCTGATAATGTCGGCTTCCTGTAAGGTAAGCAATTTTCGATTGCGCATCAGAAACTGTCCTTCTACCATGACATCACTTACATCAGAGCCTCTTGCACTGTATACCAATTGAGAGTATGGATTGTAGAAAGGTTGCAAAGCTGGGCGAGAAAGGTCCAACATCAGTAGATCCGCTGCTTTCCCTACTTCAATGGAACCGGTAATCTGATCGAGTCCCAGGACGTGTGCGCCTCCAATGGTCGCCATTTCGACGACTTGCTCTGCAGGCAGAGCGGTGGGATCCATTCGATGGACCTTTTGCAGTAAAGCTGCATGTCCCATGCTTTCAAACAAGTCAAGGTTATTGTTGCTGGCGGCACCATCAGTTCCCATGCCGACGGGAATGCCACGTTGGAGCAAATCCGGAACCGGCGCTACCCCACTGGCGAGCTTCATATTGCTCTCTGGACAATGCGCGATGCCGGCCTGCTGGGTTTGTAGAAGCTGCTGATCTGCCGGGGAAAGATGAACGCCATGGGCAGCAATCAGCTGTGGCACATCCAGCATGCCCAGCTGCTTGAGATAGGCCATGGGAGACATGGCAAATTGAGATTGCGCATTCCGTTGCTCGATTTGGGTCTCAGATACATGAATGTGAACCGGGGCATGCATCTCTTTCGCCAAACTGATCGCCTCTCCCAAATTTTCTTCATTGGTCGCATACACGGAGTGGGGGGCAACTGAAATACTGATTCGACTGTGATCCCGGTATTGTTCGATCAGACGCTTTGTCACATCTAATGCAATCTGGGCATTGGCACAGCTGGGGGTTGGAAAGTCAATGATGCCTTCTCCAATGATGGCCCGCATGCCGGCAGAATCCACTACCTCCGCCATGACTCCGGCAAAGAAATACATATCATTAAATGTTGTCGTTCCCGAACGGATCATCTCAGCCATGGCAAGCTGGGTACCCGCCACAATGGCAGCACTGTCCATCAGGACTTTCTCGGCTGGCCAGATATGTTCCCGCAGCCATTTGTCTAAAGGAAGATCATCAGCCAGTCCGCGCATCAGGGTCATGGCAGAATGGGTGTGGGTATTGATCAGACCTGGCATCACCAGTTTTCCTTCTGCAGAAACAGACTCACTGACTTCGTACCAGTCATGTCCTCTTTCACCAGGTGCTATTGCCAATATCTTCCCTCCACCAATCAGAATGGTTCCATCGGTAATAATGTGACGGCTGGAATCCATACACACAATCAGTGCATCGGTAATTGCATACTCCGCTTTGACTGCATCAGGGTGGGGGACGGTCCAATCACAGCCGAAAAAAGGGAAAAAGAGGAAGAAAGACAGCAGATATATATGCCGGGAAAGGAAAACATTTAGCATGAGGGAAAGACTTAGCGGTTCAAAATAGTGCCTGACCATGCAATTCCCAAGGGGGCAAAGATGCGGAAGCAGCCTTCGGCTGGAAAATACTTTGTTTCTTCAAACCAATGTGGTATTCTTGGTTCACTTTTGCTTTTCGTATATTTGAATCCGTTCACCCTAATCAACCTCAATAAAGATGAAATTCTGGTTCAGAAAAACCCTTTTGATGATGATTGTGTGCCTGATCAGCATGTCGGCATTCGCACAGTCAGGCGACACCAAGAAGTTACTGGAGGATCGCCTGCGCGAATTTGCTGAGGCTTACACAACCATTATCACCCATAAAAACAAACAAAAGGTATTGAAGTTTTTTGCCAAAGATGCGACTTCCAATATCTTCGTTTTCAATATTTCCGGCCGTTCCAGGGTCCAAAATTCCGATGTCGCAGGCTTTGAAGCCTATCTGGATAATATTATGCGTTCCAGCGGCATTACTCTTGGGTATGACATCGAAGACATCATTCGGGTCGATGTATCCGGCGACATCGCAACCGTGGTATACAAAGTAAATTACGAAACGAAAATTCCCGACGGAATCTGGGTGAAAGGATACGAAGTGGTCACCATGGCGATGGAAAAAGTCCGTGGACAGTGGCTGATCCAACATTATACCATCATGCAGATTGAGGATGAAAAACTCAAAGGAACCTGTCTGTGTGAGCTGTTTATTGCGGAGGACGATGACGGAGAAGTAGTGTCCAAGACCACGATCCCAAGCGGCCGCAGCTACAACACCAAATTTGACAACTTCGAATTCAAAACCGTAGGAGGAGATCAGATCATCAAAGTGGGCCAGAATGTATACCGCCGCCTCAAAACCGGGCCGCTGATCGCTGTGAATGATGAGGAGGAGAAACAGTTGGGGATATCCAACAGCAAAAAGGAGACAGTGCTGATGATTATTCAGGAATCACTTTACGGCGATAGCTGCGCTAAGCTTAAAGTAAAATAGGTAACCATCATCAATCATCATATTTGATTCGGCCGGAGCTTTGTCTCCGGCTTTTTTGTCGTCAAAAACTGGCAATTGAATGGTTCGTTAGGGCTTGATTTCCTGCAACTGCTGGTTGACGAGGGCAAATCCTTCTTGTAGGCTGTGTGGCTGATAGTCCAGGTCTTTCCTGGCTTTGTCAATGATAAATCCAGTAATGGGAGGCCTGCGGGCAGCCTGATTGAGAGAAGGACTGTCAATTTTGCTGATCAGATTACGGTCCAACTTCCAGTAGTCGGCTACCGCATAGGCAATGTCGATGATCGGCATGGGTTCGGCCCCTGAAATATGATAAATTCCTTCGACCTGCCGCATGGCTGCAGTTACCGTTGCCAGAGCCAAATCTTCCACCAGAGTCGGGCAACGTAACTGGTCGTCCACTACCCGGATATCTTTGCCTTCTTCCAGGGATTTTTTTGCCCATAAAACAATGTTGCTACGGGACATACCGACTGAAACGCCATACAAAAGCATGGTTCGCAAAATCACATGAGAAATGCCGCTCTTGAGAATCAATTGTTCCGCCTGCCATTTTGAATGGCCGTAATAGTTGACTGGATTCGGTTGGTCAGTTTCCCGATACGGCCCATTCTGCCCATCAAATACAAAGTCGGTGGAGATGTGGAGGAGACGACTCCTGTGTTCCTGACACCGCTTGACCAGATTGCTGACGGCATGTACGTTGACCGCATCGCAGATTTCTTTTTCCGTCTCACAGAGGTCTACTTGCGTGATGGCCGCGGAATTGATGACATCAGTTGGCTGAAAATCTTTGAAGAGGGTTTCCCATGCAGTGTGATCTGTCAGGTCAATGTCGGTGTACGTATACCCACTTTGTAGCGGATGGCGGTCGGGGCCGCGCGAGGTCGCCAGGAGGGAGACGTTGGGAAGGGAAGCAAGCAGGGGGACAATTTTTTGACCGAGCAGACCATTGCTTCCGGTCAGAATGATTCGTTTCTCCATAAAAATACACGCGGAAATTTAGACCCCGAGTTGGTACATTTTATCGCCTTTGACACTGACATAAATCATTTCTGCCGAGGGCCACTTTGCTTCTACTTTTGACAAAGCCGCTTCCGCTTTTTCACTATCAGAGTAGAAGCGATAAACGATTGCATATTGTTCTGTGCCATTGCCGCGTTCTACCAGCAGGCGATGCGGCACATCCTCTCCATTGGCGAGGTGCTGATAGATTCTTTTCTTCGCGGCATCTTCCTCCTTTTCCCATTCCAGTACAATCAGGTATAGATTTTCAGGTCTTTCTTCGAATGATGAGGTGTTTTCCAGAATTTTTGCGACCACATCCCGATAAGCCGAAGCTTCTTTCTTCTCTGCGAATCGTGCACGACTTTCATTTTCGGTTGCAAATGGATAGGCATCCTGATGAATGCCACCGACCAGCAGAGACTCATTCCCATCTTGGGCGACAACCTGATGGATATCAGTGAGGGTAAGCAGTGCAGTGTGAAAAGCTTCCTCAACTTTGGGATAATATTCGTCCGGAGACACTGTTTTGAGCTTTTCTCCTAACAAAACCATCTCCTGAAAAGGCTCCATATTCAAATATGGATACTCCCCATTGTTGGCATTGGATTCAGCAGCTTTAAAATCGAGGTAGAGCTGTAAGCCATCTGAGGCGACTCTGGCGACCGTATTCTGCATGAAATTGGTTTCACTTACATCAAACACCATGCCTTCCGCCATGTTCATGGTCATGCCCAGTCGATTGAGCTCTCGTTCCAGGTCTGCAATTTGTTCACCGCTTGGATCGAGTTCTGCATTGACCACAAAAGGAGAGACCACCTTGAGGAGACTGTTGCGTTCATTGAGCAAACCCAACAGATCCTTTTCACTTTCCAGGTTTTTTCCACTCACAACTTGTTCAGCATAGGCAGATACTTTTTCAATCGCATTTCCGTCCCCTGTCATGAGTTTATTGAGTTGGGGGAAATAGCTTTCAAAGCTAAAATCAATCATGCGGGCTGATGCCTGGTCAAGGCCCCGGGATTTGGTCATGGTATCGACCAGCGCATCTGTGTCGGGTTTAGCCTCTGAAATAGAAGGGCTTTCCGCTTCCTGCTTCACTTGAGCAGAACTCTGGGAAGGCTGCTGACTACATGAAAACAAAAAGAGAGACGAAGCAAGAATGCTGTAAGTGAACAGGCGGAGATAAACGGGCAGTCGCTTCATGATGGCGGGGCTTTGTTGCTGTGTGCTAAGATACAGAATGTTGCTGACAGTCATGAGACGTACGGGAAAAAGAAAAAGACACAATTCCGGAAGGGAATTGTGTCTCCATGCAATAATGAAGATCGTTTTCTTTATGACATCTCTGCATATGCTTCGAGCGGCGGACATGTACAGACTACATTGCGATCACCAAAGGTGTTGTTGACGCGATTGACCGAAGGCCAGAACTTATTGGCGTGGAGGCCTGCTACCGGAAAGGCAGCTTTCTGCCGGGAGTAAGCATGCGGCCATTCATCCGCTGTAACCCGATCCAGGGTATGAGGCGAATTTTTCAGAACATTGTCTTCCGCATCCGCCAGACCCATTTCCAATTCCCGAATTTCTGCCCGTATGGCGATCATGGCATCGCAAAAACGGTCCAGTTCAGAGAGTGGTTCACTTTCTGTTGGCTCGATCATGATGGTACCCGGAACCGGCCAGGATACGGTCGGTGCATGAAAACCATAGTCAATCAGTCGTTTGGTGATGTCATCCACTTCCAGTCCCAGACTTTGCTTAAACTCACGTAAATCGAGGATGAACTCATGGGCAACCCGTCCATTTTTTCCCTGATAAAGTACATTGAAATGCTCTACCAGACGAGACTTCATATAATTGGCATTGAGAATCGCATAGCGGGTCGCGTCCGTCATGCCATCATTGCCAAGTAGCTTGGTGTAAGCATACGAAATCAGCAAAATACTGGCACTTCCATAAGGGGTGGCGGACACCGCACTGATGGCTTCTTCTCCACCGGTTTCGATCAAAACATGGCCAGGTAGGAAAGGCTTTAGATGCGCAGCCACTCCAATGGGCCCCATACCAGGACCGCCTCCTCCGTGTGGAATGCTGAAGGTTTTATGCAGATTCAGGTGGCAGACATCCGCACCGATGTAGCCGGGGCTGGTCAGACCTACCTGCGCATTTAGGTTGGCACCATCCATGTAAACCTGCCCACCATGCTGATGGATCAATTCGCAAATGTCCATCACAGTTTCTTCAAACACGCCGTGTGTAGACGGGTAGGTGATCATCAGACAGGAAAGATTGTCCGCATGCTGTTCAGCCTTAGCTGTCAGGTCTTCCATATCGATGTTCCCCATGTCGTCGGTTTTGACCACAACGACCTTCATCCCTGCCATGACGGCGCTGGCTGGGTTGGTACCATGCGCAGAGGCTGGAATCAGGGCAATGTTGCGATGGTGATCGCCCCGGCTGTGGTGCCAGGCTCTGATGACCATCAGGCCGGTATATTCACCCTGCGCACCAGAATTGGGCTGGAACGACATCGCGGCAAAGCCCGTCAATTCGCAGAGACTTTCCCCTAATTCATTAATCATCCGTTCATATCCCTGCGCCTGATTTTTGGGGACGAAAGGATGCAAATTGGCAAAGGCTGGCCAGCTAACCGGGATCAACTCCGTGGCTGCGTTGAGCTTCATGGTGCAGGAGCCCAGCGGAATCATGGCGGTATTGAGTGAAAGGTCTTTGTTTTCCAGCGACTTGATGTAGCGCATCATCGCGGTCTCGGAACGATGACTATGGAAAACCGGATGGCTTAAAAACTCAGTTGTTCTTGCCAACCCAGCTGGAATACAGCTTTGTTCTATCATGCCGATGTGAGAAGGATCAAATCCGTTCCCGCCTTTGGCTTGCAAAAAGAGGCTCAGGATGGTTTGTACTTCATCCAGATTACTTGCCTCATCAAGGGAAATACGAACTGTACTTCCTTCATAGTGGAAGTTGTATTGTTGATCGAGGGCGATGTGGCGCAGGCTTTCGACCAGATTTTCGCTGCCCAGATCAATGCTCAGTGTATCGAAGAAGCTCTCGTTTTGCGGGGCAAAGCCGAGTTGTTTGAGGCCATTGGCCAGGGAGGCAGTCATACCGTGAATCCGCCGTGCAATGGCGCGGAGACCATCAGGACCATGATATACTGCATACATACCAGCCATGATGGCCAAAAGGGCCTGAGCCGTACAGATATTGGAGGTAGCGCGATCGCGTTTGATGTGTTGCTCTCTGGTCTGCAGGGTCATGCGCATTGCTGGTTTTCCCCGGCTGTCAATGGATACACCAATGATCCGACCAGGGAGCAAGCGCAGAAATTCTTCTTTGGTTGCAAAGTAAGCGGCATGTGGTCCACCATATCCCATGGGAACCCCAAAGCGCTGGGCAGAACCAACCACTGCATCTGCACCCCATTGGCCTGGCTCTTTTAAGAGGGTAAGGCTCAACAGATCCGCAGCAACAATGCAATAAGCTTTTTGCGCATGTAAAGCGTCAGCCAATGCCTGATGATCATGAATGGTACCAGTCGTATCAGGATACTGGACCACGGCCGCAAAGACCTGATCATTGATCTCGAAATGGCTGGGATCATCTACTACAATTGTAATTCCCATTCCACCAGCCCGGGTCCGAAGAACATCTATGGTCTGAGGAAAACAGTTTTTGTCTACCAACAACACATTGGCCGAACTTTTTCGGTCTTTTTTGTGCTTTTGAGTATACATCATGGCCATGGCTTCAGCCGCGGCGGTACCTTCGTCCAGCAGGGAAGCATTGGCGATTGGCAGTCCGGTCAGGTCGCTGACCATGGTCTGGAAATTTAGAAGCGCTTCCAGTCTGCCCTGAGAAATCTCGGCCTGATAGGGCGTATACTGGGTATACCATCCAGGATTCTCAAATATATTCCGCAGGATCACAGAAGGTGTCAGGGTATGATAATACCCCAGTCCAATCAGGCTTCTGAAGACCTGATTCTCCGAAGCAATCGCCTGCAAGCTTTGCAGGTACTCATGCTCACTTTGGGCAGCTTTGTCCGAAAGTGGTCCGTCAAGACGAATGCGGGAAGGGACAGTTTCAGCCATCAGTTCCTCCAGAGAAGAGGCACCGATCACTGCCAACATATCTGCCAATTCAGCCTCAGAGGGGCCGATGTGGCGTTTGACAAAACGATCAGGGTGTTGCAACATATACGTGAGAAATGTATAAGTCCATAAAATTCGTGCAAAGATCGGTGATTTCATTGAAATGCGAAACCCTACTTATGCACTGGTCCAGCCTTTATATTCAGCTTTGGCTATGAATGAAAAAACAACCATGATTTCCCCGATTTGTTAGCAGATTCGTAATTCTTTGTGTAGGATTGTGGGGCAAAAACGCTTTCCTTCCTCTGGGCAATATGCTGGATACTTTCAAACATAAAGGCAAACGTCAAAAATTGGTTGATTATCTGCGGGATGAACGTGGGGTGACGGATCTCAGACTCCTGGATGCACTGGCCAAAGTTCCCCGCCATGGTTTTATCGAAAATGCGTTTGACAACAAAGCTTATGAGGATACTGCCCTGCCCATTGCCAGTGGGCAGACCATCAGCCAGCCCTACACAGTGGCATACCAAACGGAAGTCATGCAGTTACGGCCCCGGATGAAAGTGTTGGAAATTGGGACTGGCTCAGGCTATCAGGCTGCGATTCTATGTGAGATGGGGATGCGGGTATTTAGTGTAGAAATCGACGCCAAACTGCACAAGGCCGCCAAGCAGCGTCTGCATGATTTATCCTATTATCCCGGCCTTAAGCTGGGGGATGGGTCGATTGGCTGGCCTGAAAATGGACCTTATGACCGGATCATTGTGACTGCGGCCAGTCCAAAGGTACCAGAAAGTCTGCGCAGCCAACTGAAAGTAGACGGTATAATGGTGGTACCAGTGGGGAATCGTAGAAAGCAAAAAATGACCCTGGTCAAACGGATCAGCCGGACAGAATACGAAATACGGGCAGAAGATTTATTTTCATTTGTGCCTCTGCGCGGCCGTGAAGGCTTTCCGCCCGATGATTCGACCTGATTTGCGACGATCTGGATTATTCGTATTTTGCGCGGCAATGGCCATTGCTGCCAATATTCTTCTTAGGCATTTCACTCGATTGAATACGTATGAAAAAATTTACCTTTTTGCTGCTTGTTCTGGCCGGGACGCTTTCTCTGGCCAGTGCCCAGACCAAACCAGCTGCCGGAACAATCAGTTTGGGCTTTCGCTTTACCGGACTGGACAACATTGGATTCAATGAATGGGACTCTGATGTGTTTGAGGTTCCCCAGGTAATGGGGCGTTATTATCTCACCGATCGGCTTGCCCTGCGTGGACGTCTGGGCATCCAGTCTGGCAATGTGACTGAAAATTTTGGTGATACTTATGTGGACACCCTCCGTTTTTCCTTTCCGGTCCGGGTTGATTCTGCCACGGAACTGACGACATCCAGCTTTAACTTGAGTTTCACACCCGGTGTGGAATTCCATCTGGCGCCACAGGCTGCGAAACTGGACCCATACGTCGGTGCCGAAATCCCCTTTTCTTTTGTGGGGAGCACCAACACAGAATTCATCAATGACTTTCGCTACACTGACCTTGGTGGAATCCTCATTTATGATGAAGACATCAACACCAAGCGAGAAGAAGAAGGGGGCATTGCAGTGGGCCTGAATCTACTGGGAGGCTTTAACTTCTTCCTGACTGACCACATTGCCGTTGGAGCCGAATATTCCATTGGCTTCTTGTTTACACAGGTTGGCGGAGATATCCGACAGTCAAGTACCGGCGTGATTCAGCCCAGTGCCAACAGCAGTGAGCAGATTCCAGTAGATGAAACCGTGATCTTTAATGCTTCTACCACTTCAACGACCATCAATACTGCCTCTACAGGTGGGGTGAATGTGTCGATCTTCTGGTAGTTGACGAATAAATTCTCTGTAAAAAGGGTGTTGTGCAATGCATGGCACCCTTTTGATTGTTACTGAAAGCTCCCTTCAGGATAACGCACTTCAGTCAAAAACAAACCTTTGGCCTCGGCGCTGGGACCCGCGGCGCGCCTGTCTTGTGCTTCAATGATGGCCTGAAATTCTGCCAGGCTGATTTTTCCTTTGCCAAGCATCAATAAGGTGCCAACTACAGCCCTGACCATCCCACGCAGAAAGCGGTCTGCACCAATGTGAAAACACAAAAGCTCCCCTTCTTCCTGCCAGTATGCATGATCGATCCGGCAGATATTGGTGAGGTTTGCAGCATTGGCTTTGCAAAAACTTCCAAATTCAGTATAGCCTTTAAACAATTCTGCCCCGGCTTGCATCTTTGCTACATCGACTTCAGTTCGGAGCCAATATGCAAAGTCATGGTGAAAGGGAGATTTTTTTCGAACAATCTGGTAGATGTATGAACGGTGGCTGGCATCAAAGCGAGCGTGTAAATCTGGCTTGACCGGCTTAAGCAATTGGTTGACAGAGATGTCAGCTGGTAAAAGGCCATTGATGCTGTGGAGAAAACTGGCTGGAAGAGCCTCTTCATGCTCAAAATGAACCATCAATTGCCGGGCGTGGACGCCGGTGTCGGTTCTGCCTGCACCCGTGCTGCGGATCTCCTTGCGGAGCAAGGTAGAGAGTGCTTGATCCAGTTCAGCCTGGACTGTGTGAGCATTTTGTTGGATCTGCCAGCCTGCGTAGGCTTTCCCAAAATAGGAGATGTCGATAAAATGACGCATAAAGCTTCCCGGAAACGAAGAAGGACTTCGGGCAAATTGTGTACATTTGGGGCGCAATTTGCAACGCCAAAAGGACATCAAATTAACAGGAATGTTACAAAGAATTCAATCGATCTATTTGGTTGTGGCCGCGATCTTTTTAATCCTTGGACTCTTTCTGCCATTGTGGGAAGTGCAAGCTGGGGATCAAAGTGAGCTGCTTTATGGCCTCAATGTGGCTTCAGCCGAGCAGGAAGTTTCTTTTTATGAACATGACACAGGCTTAGAAAATGCACTCCATAGCTTGTTTGTCGGCCTTTCAGGTATTACGGCACTTTTTCTGCTATTCACCATTTTTCAATTCAATGACCGTAAACGTCAGATGAGACTGGTGGGGATCGGCCTGGCACTGATTCTCGCCAACGTCATTGCCCTGGTGGTTTTGACTACACAAGGGCCAGAAATCATCAGCAGTGCTGACATTGGCAGACCGTCCTATGGCTTTGTCTTTCCCGTTCTGGCCATTGGTCTGGGGTGGCTGGGACTCAGAGGCATTAGAAAGGATGATGATTTGGTAAAATCAATGGATAGAATCCGTTGATAAAATGGAAATATGATATATTCTTTACATTCTCTTTACATAAAGTGAAATGATTCGATATATTTTTTAATAAATTTGCACCAGCTAATAACTGGACTTTTAACATTGAATCATGAGCTTCAGTAAGAAATTTTTAAAAAGTAAACCCGTTTGTAAAGTTACCTTCAAACTGAAAAAGCAGTTTGCTCCGGTAGCTGACAATGTTGCCCTGGTTGGTGATTTCAACGATTGGGATCACGAAGCTACGCCCATGAAGGCGCTGAAAAGTGGAGGCTTTTCGACAACATTGGATTTAGAACAAGGAAAAGAGTACCAATTCCGCTATCTCGTAGATGGAAACATCTGGGCCAATGATGAGGCGGCTGATAAATATGTTCAGTCTCCTTTCCCGGACGCAGAAAACTCTGTACTGGTTCTCTAAGACATTGAACGTATATAAACGTTCTCCTCTTGACACTTTGCGTAAAAATGAAGACGCCCGCACAATCTAAATTGTGGGGGCGTTCTTTTCTTATAGGAAAGGAAGGATCAATCTACATCTACTGCGGCCCGAATGTTCCAGTTAATGCTGGCACCGGCAGCGCGATTGCCAAAGGTGAGCCATTGGTTATCTGATTCGTCCAGGAGCCAATCTCCGTTTGGCTGATTGGGACCGGGATCACATCCAAGCGTCTGGGCCTGATTGGTATGCGAAAATTTGACGGCGATCCAAAGATCTTCTCCACTGATGTTGAGTGGATTGGACAGTGTATGCTGATTCCAACTGTTGCCAGTTACTGCACTGGTCACACCGGCAGAATACACCAAATCTCTTGGGCCAGTATTTTCACTGCCTTCATAAATTTTGACACTGACCGATTGCGGCTTTTCCATGATATAGAAATACACATCAGTAAGCTTTCCATCAACGATATTGGCGAGCTGATTGCTCCGAAAGCGCACACTGCCTTCGTAGGTGCCACCAGCCAGTGAAGGGGCCGTCTGATTGGGGCCATCGTATTGCAGGGCGACCAAGGGAGGCTCGATTTGCGGACCTGGTTCTAGATTGTTGCGATCACAGGCGATCAAGCTTATGATCAACACAAAGGAGAGAAAGAGATTGAGTCGTTTCAAGTATATCAAACTGAGGGATTGGCAATAAGTTGATTCACAACAAAAATAGGATTTTCGATTTATCTATAAAAAAAATAGCAAAAC
>JBCBZF010000571.1:0-4777 GCA_039815525.1 Bacteroidota bacterium
ATTGGCCACGAAATCGTGGGAGAACTGGATGGAGACGCCAGTACATCCATTATTCTGAATGCCTATTATACTGCCAAACCGAATAGCTATCAGGAAGGTACGGTTCGATATCAATTATTTGACCTTGAACCTGGTGAACATAGCCTGAGTGTACGGGTGTGGGATGTCGCCAATAATTCCTCTTTGGCCAAAACCACTTTCATTGTCTCTGATGATGCGGTGATGGCTTTGGACAAAATTTTGAATTATCCCAATCCATTGAAAGATGAAGGCACCACCTTTCTGATCAATCACAATCAGGATGGACGTGAATTACAAATCACGGTCGATGTATTTACCTTGGATGGTCGCAGAGTGGTTAGTTTAAACGATACCTTTCTGGCCAATGGAAATGTATATGATGGCCTGAATTGGGATGGCACCAATGAACTCGGTCAACCAATGTCCAACGGCATCTATGTGTACCGGGTTCGTTTGCAGGATATGGAAAATGGCCAAAGTATTTCTGAGGCCAATCGTCTGGTGATCCTGAGACAATAAAAGATAACGGGCCGGTTGGAAGCAGCCAATTCCGACCGACCTGCGTTCTAAGAAGTATCTGTCAGTCAGTAGAAAAGGATTCGGAGAAAGGATAAGAAATAAGTGCCTGATAGATTCCCGACCTGTTTCTGACCGTTCATACCCTATGTTTACCGAAAATTTCAGGCGGATGTCATTCTTGTTTTGCGAAAAAGACTATATTTGCCCCTGACAAAAGCGTAAGATTTGATTCTGAATCAATTATAGAACCTCCCACCAAATCAATAGATTAGTAGAATATTTTGACCTTTGAAAATAGCCAGCCTATGGAATAATGCTACACTGAACACAGACGCAAAATTAGTACTTTCAAAGGTAGCACTGATCGTTATGCGAAACGTAATTATTTTCCTCGCTTGCCTCACCGCGTTGATGGCAACATATCTGCCCGGCTTTGCACAGACAAATCCTAATGGGCAAGTTGGTTCAAGGACCATCACCACTGCAGTACCATTCCTGCTTGTTGCACCCGATTCCCGGCATGGTGCCATCGGGGAAGCCGGGGTTGCTTTGACAGATGATGCCAATGCTTTGCATTGGAATCCCTCTGCCATGGCCTTCTTCGACAAGCAAATGGGCTTTGGGATGTCTTATTCTCCCTGGCTGCGTGCCCTTGGTATTCCGGACATCAACCTGATGTATCTCTCTGGCTTCTACAATACTGGCAATGCTGGTGTGGTCGGTGCTTCACTGCGCTATTTCTCTCTGGGCCAAATTGACTTCACGGACGGTCTTGGACAGCCCATTGGTAGTGCCAAGCCCAACGAATTTGCCATTGATGTGGCGTACGCTTTGAAGGTTACACCCGTACTCTCTGGTGCGATCAGCCTGCGCTACTTCCATTCTCAACTGGCTTCCAATGCGAACATTGCCATTGATGGTCGCCCGGTGAATTCGGTAGCTGGTGATGTCTCTTTTTATTACAAAAAAGACTTCAAGATCAACAGCGCATCAGGAGAAGTGCCAGTCCAGTTTACTTCTGGTATCAACATCTCCAACATTGGTCCCAAGGTATCGTACACCGCCAATACCGCTGAAAGAGACTTTATCCCGACCAACCTTCGCATTGGATACGCCTTCAAATTCTTTGTGGATGATTACAATGCTGTAACCTTCACCAATGATTTCAACAAATTGCTGGTGCCTTCTGAAGGTGGAAACTCAGATCAAGCTCTTCTAAGCGGAATTTTTGGAAGTTTTGGTGATGCAGAAGGTGGATTTAGTGAAGAAATTTCCGAAATTAATGTAAGTGCTGGTCTTGAGTACTGGTATCGTGAGCTTTTTGCCGCTCGTCTTGGTTTCTTCTACGAGGATCCTACCAAAGGCAACCGCAAATTTATCACCCTCGGAGCCGGTGTGAAGTACAATGTATTTGGTTTTCACTTCTCTTACCTCGCTCCGCTGCAGCAGAATCATCCGCTGCAAAACACCCTTCGTATTACCCTGACGTATGATTTTGAATCTGCGGGTAACGAATAGTATCGGACTTACTACGCCTTAATATTCAATCTCTGGGGATCTGTCATACGATCCCCTTTTTTTGTGCCCATCGCTTCCCTAATTTCACCCTGAGCCTGTTTACACCTTCAGCTTAAAAACGCTTTGTAAACAGAAATCATTCGGTTTTAAAGTCAACGACATGAGACAATTCGGACTGATTGGGGACAAACTGGGACACAGCTTTTCCAAAGGCTATTTTTCGGAAAAGTTTCAAGGTGAAGGCATTGCTGCACGCTATGATCTCTTTGAACTGGCCTCAATCGATGAATTTCCTGATCTGGTCAGACGGATACAGCCAACAGGCTTAAATGTAACCCTGCCGTACAAAGAAGCGGTTATTCCCTTTCTGGACGACCTCAGTCCGGCTGCGAAAACCATTGGTGCGGTCAATACCATTCATTTTCAGGATGGAAAAAGTACTGGCCACAATACCGATATCTACGGTTTTCGAATTTCATTGGAAGAAAGCAGTGGCGGCAGACAATTTGAAAAAGCCTTGATTCTGGGAACAGGGGGAGCGGCCAAAGCGGTGCAGTATGTGCTGGCCACAGATTGTGGGATTGAAGAGATTCTGTTTGCCTCACGGCAGCCACAGGAAGTCAGTCAACTGGCTTACCAGGAATTAGACGCGGACTTTTTCAATGAATGCTTCCTGATCGTCAATACCACACCGCTGGGAATGGCACCCCAAACGGATGCTGCACCAGACATCCCCTATCAATTTCTGACCGACCAGCACCTGGCCTTTGATTTAATTTACAATCCAGCGGAGACACAATTCATGAAATTGGCCGGCCAGCAAGCTGCTCAAACCATCAATGGCCTGCAGATGCTCCATTTACAGGCTGAGAAGGCCTGGGATATCTGGAATTCAGACGCTTCCTGAAGGAGAGATTGTATCAATTCAGAAAATCCCGCATCAGAGTCAGCGTCTGTGCATCGCTCAGAATCCGGTAATGTCCGGTCCCTTCGATCACTTCCAGGCGAGACTGCGGCCATTTGGCATGTACACCTTCGGAATAAGAAAGCGGAATGACCCGGTCATCACGGTCGTGGATGATGAGGGCTTCTTTGACCTTAATCTGTTGGACAAAATCACTCACGTTTAATTTGGTCAGATCCTGCTTGGTTTCAGCGGTCAGCCGGTCAATGAGACGTTGCTTGACGGTTTCATTGATGCCTACTTGTTCAGAAACATCCTGAATGCGCTGTGAAAAGCGATCAGGCGTGGTGATCATCAGATACTGCTCAATCTCGGTCTCAGGTAGTTGACTGAGGGCATAGGTCGTTGCCACGCCACCAAAAGAATGACTGATCAATTTGTTGACGCCCAGGCTTTGGATCTGATATTTAACCCAATCAGTAAAGGCAAACATACTGGTCGGGCCCTTATCGCTCCGTCCGTGTGAAGGTGCATCAAAGGCATAAACAGTGTAGTCCATCGCCAACAATGCGTCAACAATGGCCCAGAAATTGCCCGCCTGACCTTCCCAGCCGTGAATCAGCAGAATCCTACGATTGCCACTGCCCCAGCGGTAAGTACAGACTTTTTTTCCCTGAAAATCTTCCCAATTTACGTCTGCTTTGGCCAGGACTTCTTCTTCAAACAAGCGCAATTTATGCAGTTGTGGATTGGTGAGCTTGTCGTAGGCCAGCCTGGAGATCGGGCCAGGTGCAATTGCCGAGGCAATGCGGATCAGATTTCGCATCATATCATGTTGGGTCAGAACGGACAAAGGTCCGCTTATTCGGTTTCAGTGACAACATGAAACTCCACCCGACGGTTTTTCTCCCGGCCACTTTCTGTTCCATTTGATTCCGCCGGATGGTCCATCCCATATCCAAAGTACACCATTCGATCCGAACCGACGCCATTGGCGATCATGTAAGCCCGTACCGTTCTGGCCCGGAATTGCGAGAGGTCTTCATTGAATTTTTTGCCACCAACATTATCGGTATGGCCCTGGACGGAGAGTTTGAGATTCGGATTGTCTTTCATCAACTGCACCATTCGATCCAATTCTGTTTTGGAGCTTCCTTTGACCCGTACCTTACCTGTGTCAAAAAAGAGTGTGCTCAGCTTGGTGTCGGGATTATAATCCGGACGCACTGCGACGACCTCCTCTATTTCGTCTCCATCACCATCCCCACCAGTATTGTCCACCAACTCTTCAAGGTTCACCGATTCTCCTTCATCTTCGGTTGAAACCACTGCCGTGGCGTTCAGCAGAATTTCTTTGGCCAGAATCTGATCACTTTCTGGAATCTCACGCAAGTCCAGGGTCTGAATCATCGGATCATATCCTGACATGGTAACCGCCAGTGTATAAGTATTGCCGTATTCGAGTCGGGTTCCGAACGTGCCATTGCCGGGATTTGATTGTAAAGTTGCACCCTTTGAGGCATCTGGCTGGGCCGTAATGGAGATCTGGGCGACCAAAGGTTGTTTGGTGGTGGCGTCCATCACCGAGCCGGTCAGGGTCGCAATGCGGACCACTGGTTCAGCTGGCTTGGTGGGCTCTTTTTCTTCCACGGCAACCGGCGGGGTAAGTACTTCTTCCTGCATGCGAATTCGTACCACATCCGTTTTCCCGTAAGAGCGGTTTTGGGTAACCATATAGGCAAACTGACCGTCGGCGCTCAGTGAAAAGTAGGCATCGTATTGGGGGGTGTTGAAAGGTGCGCCCAAATTTTCGGG
>JBCBZF010000886.1:0-3079 GCA_039815525.1 Bacteroidota bacterium
CCTTTATCTGAGCAATCTTCTTGAATGATCTAACAAAAAAAGCAGCCCGTAGGCTGCTATTTTACTTTATGAATTCAGGGGGTTATTAACGAATCGTAATCCGATCTACCAGACCGCGTCCGTCTACTTCGATGCTCAGTAGGTAAACACCTCTTGGCAAATCATCTGGCAGGCGAACCTCACGGTCATAGTTGCCACGGAAATTCTGAATCTTTTCACGGTAAACCACACGGCCGTCAGGACTGTAAACTTTGATGTCAGAAGGACCACTCTCATCGGTACGGAACTTCAGACGGAAACGTCCTTCGCTTGGATTGGGATAGAAATCAAAGTAATCCATTTCCAGCGTAGGGTCTTCCAACAATTCCAGTAGCTCCCGCCGATCAGTATTTTGGCTGAAACCAGAAGCACCATCATTGAAAATGCTATTGTCGAAGCGGGCATTTGGCAGTTTGCCATTTTTGCCACGCAGGGTTACATAAGCCCGGCGGTTGTCGCCATCACGCTGGAAGCGTACTTTAATTTCTTCTCCAGGGCTGTGCTCCTTGATCTCATCGACCAGATCATCATAATCTTCAACCTCTTCTCCATCAAATTCATAAATGATGTCGCCTTTGCGAAGACCGGCACGTTCAGCAGCGCCACCACTGACCAAACCTGTAACGCGGGCACCTTGGTCGCGACTGGCCGATTCGAGATACACACCCAGATAAGCACGATCGTTAGAAGAACCGTTTGTCGTCGTGCTGCGGGAACTGCTGTTTCCACCTTTGCCACCCAATTTGGTGAAAGAGGAAAGGACACGTCCATTGCGGAGGTAAACAATTTCTACTTTGTCATCCGGCTTGAAACGAGAGAGAGAACTGGTCAGATCACGTGAATTTTTGATCTCCTGTCCTCCAATGTCTACGATGACGTCCCCTTTACGCAAACCCGCTTCCTGAGCGGCAGTGTTGTTGACCACACCAGTGATGTACACACCTTCAGGGCGCTGCAGGTTCAGTTCGCTTGCTCTGCTTTGGGTAACCGTTTCAGAATAAATTCCGAGATATGCTTTTGAGCCGGAAACGGGTGCTGCAGCATCTTTTTTGCCATTCCAGTCCCAGTTCCAATCCCAATCCCAATCCCAGCTGTCATTTTTCTTTGCGCTGCTTCTTCCGGTTCCCTGCAGAACGAGATCGGTTTCATATACCCGTCCATCGCGCACAAACTCTACCTCAATTTCATCACCAGGGGCATAACGATTTTTAGCAGAAACCAGATCACTTTCTGAGCGAACGTCATAGCGTCCTACCTTAGAGATAAAATCTCCTGATTTAATACCGGCCGTTGCTGCTGCACCACCACGGGTAACATTTGTTACTTTGACACCACGGTTAGATGAGCTTCCGAGATAGACACCCATCATCGGTTTGCCATTGGATGAAGTAGAGGCTACAGAAGGACGGGAAACAGTTCCGCCCATGATCATATTGGTGGTGATGACCCTGTTATCGCGGAAGTATTCGATTTCGACTCCTTGACCGGGCGCGTATTTATTGCGCTCATCGAGAAGTTGACGTTCAGTATTAACTGGTATACCATTCAGACTGGTGATGATATCGCCTTTGCGCAGGCCTGCTTTCTGGGCCGCACCACCACTGGTAACACCAGTAACTTTTACACCCGGGCCATTGACATCTGATAAGTAGACACCAAGTAAAGGCTTTCCATTACTTCGGGGAGCGGCATTCTGAATGCGCGCGGTCACATTGTTGCGGGAATTGCCTTCACGTTCAACCGTACCGCCCATGACCATATTGGTGGAGTAAGCGTTGTTGCCGCGGTAATATTCTACTTTGACTGACTGTCCGGGATTGAATTTCTTTTTAGCTGTAACCAGTTGAGACTCAGTATTGACTGAGATACCACCAATATTGGTGATGATATCGCCTCCTTTCAGGCCAGCTTTCTGAGCTGCGCCATCATTGGTTACGCCACTGAGCTTAACACCAGGACCATTGTTGTCGTCGATGTAAATGCCCATCATTGGTTTGCCAGTCCGGGTGGAGCGCACAATGCGGTTGGTGCCATCCAGCTCATCATTGTCATTGATGATGATGGTTTTCTCAACTGATTGATTCGGGCTCACATCATTGTAACCAAGCTGGTCAAGGATGTCTTCAAGATCCTGGGATTCGTTCATGACGAAGGTTGTGTCATACACAACCCGACCCCGGTCGGTCTTTTTGGTGAGTTTGATGGTAACAGACTTTCCGTTCTGTGCGCTGAGGCTCAGTCCGAAAACTGCCATCATGAGGAGTGTAGTTGCTTTGGTGAGAAGAGATTTCATACGTCTTACCATTGGCTTCCGTCGGCTGTGTCCCTTTTCTTTGATCGCGTGGGATGCTTTCGGATGTTTTGTGAAAAATGCTTGCTGAGAGCGTAAATGTGTAACGAAGTTACTGGAGCGTGGTGATGGATAGATGCGTTAGGTGTATGAAACAGTTTTCGTTAATGTAAATGCATAACCCTGATTCGGTTTGGTGGTGTAATTTGGTGTATTGAACCCACAAAAAAGCGGATTCACCCCAATGACAGGATGGATCCGCTGAAAGTTGCTTCAAAAAGCAAAAAACTTTCGAAAACTGGTTTATTCTTTCCCTTCAACCAGGGCCTGAATCTTTTCAAATAGTTCTTCTTCGTCTCCGGGCGCATAAGTTGTGTGTTGGTAAACGACTTCACCATCGCCGTTCAGAAGAAAAGTATGTGGCACATTGACCACATTCATCGCGCGTTTAAAATCACTATTTGCATCGATGAATACGTCGTATTCCCAACCCCTGGCATTGACAAATGGCGCGACCAGAGGGGTGTTACGCGCATCATCGATAGAAACGGCAACCAGTTTTACCCCGGTCTCATCCTGCCAGTCTTCATAGACATCCTGGATGCTGTTGAGTTCTTTGATACAGGGCTTACACCAGGTTGCCCAGAAACTGATGACCATGGGCTTGCCATCATTGTTGATGTCTTTGGTGTTGATGGTTTTTCCTTCGAGGTTTTTCAATGGTACTGGCGGGAGACCCTGCGCAAAACC
>JBCBZF010000429.1:0-5842 GCA_039815525.1 Bacteroidota bacterium
CCTGTTTCCTGAGGTCCCGATGGGGCAGATTGTCAGTCAAATGTTGCCGGATGTCAGTAAAGGCTGTATTCAGATCCTGCAGAAATTCTTTGATGACCAAGGCCGGGCGATCATCTGCCAGTTGTTGCTGGACTTTTTTTAAGCCCCTTTTTGTTTTCAGTTGTGGTAGCTCAGTCAGGATATTTTCGTAAGCCGCAGCGGCTTTTTGGCTCATGTCCAGTTGTTGTTTGAGACGCTGATTGTTCGCTGTGACTTCTCTTTGTTTGGTGAGCAATTGATCCAGGCACAGTTGCGCCGAGGCCTGAGCCAGACCACTTTCGCGCCGCAGGCGTACTTCCAGTTCAGCTAATTCTGCTTTCTCTGGTCCTTCAATGATCTTGTCAACCTGCTTTTCAATCACCTGAGGGACAGAAGCTTTTTGCTGCAAACGGTCAAGCACTTCAATTAAATCATCGGCCGTAAAATCCTGGTGTCTTTGTAAAAACATCCGAAGATCTGCGAGGGACTCAATATGCTCCAATGCCACCCGCAAATGTTCTCTGGATACAGTTGCTTCCTCAACTTGTTGATCAGCTGTCGGCGGTTCAGCTTCTACCGGCTCATGGAGAAGGGGATTAACCCGCTGATCCTGCGTCATCGCAGTGGTCTTTGTGGCTTTGATTGGCTCATTTGCTGGAGAAATGCTTGATGTGTTCCTGGCTGGGAAAATATGTTTACGGTAATGAACGCCCAGAAAAGCCAATGCTCCCAGACCCAGTACGAGTACGATGCTCCAGAAATTATCCCAGGCGCCTGCCACAGCCATCTGGTACACCTGAATGTCTGATTCAACGGTTTTTTGCTGTTGTCGAATGGCAGTTGGATTGATGAAAACCGATCCCTTTTGCCGACTCAGATTCATGTTTTTGGTGATCGCCTTCAATTTGCCCAGCTTCTCCCACTCGCTGACATTGTGTGGATCCTGGAGTTTTTCCCAAAATCCCATTTTATCAGGATTGGGCAGGCTTTTAATGTTGACGTATTCTCGCAGGGCGTTGACTGCAAGCTCTTCTTCAAGATTGGTGATCGCCAACTCAATTGCCTGTGGATCTCGCCGCCAGGTGGTCAGGTGACCATTGACAATGCCCAGCCGTGCGCCAGAAGCTTTCGCCCTGGCCACACGACTGAACAACACGTTTAACAAAATGGATCGTAGCGAGTAGGACTTTTTTTCCAATGCCGTCTTGCTGCTGATTTGGGCATTCAATTCCAGATCTGTTTCCGTCAAGCCTGCCAATTGTAGCGTTTGAACCAGATTGGCTTTTTGGACACTGTCAGCGAGCAGAAACTTTTTTCTGGGTTCATAGACCATGTCCGGAAACATCTTTTTGATCTTTGCATCAAATTGTTGTGAATTTCCTTTGGCATCCACATCATTCCGAAACTGGCCAATCTCACCAATCGCCGGTTTGTAAATGATCAGATCTGATTCAGTCCCAAACCGTAACACCAACTGACTTTTTCCATTCAACTGGCGGGCTGAAAAGCTGAGCTCTGGTGCAAACTGGGGCTCGCGCTCATCCAGTATATGGTTTTGAACCCTAAGAATGTAGCGCCCATTAACATCTTTGAGATCCGCTGAATAGCGGTCATGTAAAGGGTTTTGTCCCCAAAGTGAGCCTGAGAACCACGCTCCCAGGGAAAGCAACAAAATGAATGTATTTTTCATAAGAGGTGGTTTATTCGTCAAAGCCCGGATCAACATCTATTGCGGGTAAACTGGTGGTTGCCGGTGGCTGGGAAACCAGACTGGCATCGAAAAAATCTGAGGGCTTGTTTTGCTTGGATTGCGAACTGTAATCATCACCAAAAAAGTCATTGAAGCCACCGGATACTGGTGGGGGGGCACCAAAGGAATCAGTGAGTGGATATTGATTTTGCAGCGCTTCAATCGAACCAAAAGGGAAAATGCTTTTGAGACGGAGACCATTGTCTTCAGGATGAGGTGAATCATGCTGGTGATTGCTGACAATGCTGACATTGCTGTGCCCTTTGGGAAAGCGAATCACATAGCCTTCCAATTCAACGCTCATCTTCAAAGGTTCCTGTTGCTCAATTACTTCAGCTGGAAATCCATTGCCAAGACTCCCCAACTTCTGTGGCTGATCGCCAATGAAAAACTGATCCCCACTATCTGGGATGTAGTCATTTTCTTCTGCCTGCCCAAAGAAAAAATCTTTGCCAAGGCGGAATACACTGGTGCTGTGTGTCGGAGGTGTCGCCTGAGGCTCCTCTCCATAAAACCAGGACAGAAAGCGCTTTTTGACTTTCCTCCCGGCACTTTCGCTAAACGTCCGACGAAGTAAGAGGGCACCAAAAACATCCGCGTGATAATTGATGCGACATTCATGCGCCAGAGGCCCCCATAAACAAATTTGCTTGGCAAATTCCCGATCAAAAATGATGTCCGACAAACTGTCAACCTTCCCGCCAAGTAAGCGCTGAATGCCTGCCTCGAAAGGTTTAAGGTAAAAGGCCCGACCGGTGAGAAAGACTTTGGTAAAATGATCCGTGTCCAGACCGGAATGATCCAGGAGTCGTTGAATGCGCTCACACAATTTTTCTACCGCGGTGTCGACCACAGCATAGGGATCAACCAAATACAAATTGGGATTGATGGAACCAGCGAGGCGATTCTGTAGATTGAGAATCAAATTGCGGAGGCTGATGTCTGATCGGAATGGACCATAAATCTGTTCGTCTCCGGTATGAATTACACCTCCTAATTTTTTGTAAGCTTCCACCAGGTCCATGAAGTCCAGCACTTCATTGGGGTGTCCGTTTCCGTTGAATAAGTCGAGCAGTTTCCGCATGGGAATACATAGCTGATGGGAAAGCGCTTCCATCACCGCAAAGCTGAGATATTGCCCTGAACCAGCGATGCCTGCCTGGTAAACCGACCGAAATTCCGTTCCTGCTTCATCCATAGGTTCCAGGATCGACAGATCAATGGTGCCTTTGCCCGCATCGATGATCATATAACGGGACTGCTGTTTTTTGGGGCGGACCAGACTTTGACCTTCATGTTTGAGCAAGCGGGAAAAGTAGCCACAAAAAGAGGCATCACTCTCCGACATGGTCAGGATTTCTACCCCTCCAATACCATATTCCTGCATGAATAGGGCCACATCCTGATAGGTTTGACTGATCAGGTCAAAAGCTCTTTTTTGGTCATATAGGTTGGGGATCAATAAGTGAATCAGAACACCAGCCGCTTCATCTGTGTCATGACGTTGCCCAATTTGATGGAGACAGGCATGGAGCAGTTGATTGATCACTGAGCGGCGAATGTTTTCCCGCATATTTTGATCAAAATAGGTATGGCGTCCCAGTTTGAGCTTCATGGTGTGCCCCCCAACCAGCTCAGAGAGTTTGATATTGGGAAGCAGTTGGTATTGATCACGGCGGCGCAAGGGGCTTTCGGTATCTTTTCGATCTGCCAGAATCTGCACGCTATGATGGCGACTTGGTTTATCGGTAATGGTGAACTGCTGATGGCTGAGGTTCAGGAAAAAATTGGACCGTAGTAATGGATAGCCATTCTCTGAACCAAATTGTAGGAAATCTTCAGCTGTCTTATGCGGAAAATTGTAAAAATCCGGCCCTTTCAGAATTTCGAGCAAGTCGAGAAACTGTGGCCCGACTTCGTCGATACGCTTGGCGGCGGCCTGCGAAGCTTCCGAACCAAAGTCCAGTGCCATGGCGTAGCAGGCAGTCTGGGCAGAGGAAGGGAAAAAGCGCATCGCGTAGCGATAGGTCTTTTGACTGGTCGGGTGGTGGTAGCAAATCTGAAAGGAGACACTTTGTCCTGCCAATTGGTTGTTGTCCAGTTTACCGACCAATGAAAATCGGTTGAGACCATTGCTGATGCGCCCCAGCCATAAGCCATGAGTAGCATCGTCAATGCTTTCGCCTCTTTGCCAGCCCGCCTGATTGTCCTGGACGTCCCCACTGCGTTGATTGAGGTGCAATTCGATGGTCCGGCTGACTGGATGCCAGGCAAAGTGAAAGTGCCGATCGATTTTTTGATCAAACTGAAAACCGTCAGAACATTCCAGCAGACGCTTGTTTTGATTGCTCTCGATGCGAAATAATTCTGAAGATTTGCCATTGCGCATAGGCACCACAAACTGATAATGGTCGTGTGTAGAGACAGATGCTGCCACAAGGCGACATTTATGCAAGCGTCGCTGGTTGATTTCGATTGGTAAGGAGAAATACATCAGCCTAAGTTTCAGTTGATACGGTGGAAGGTTTGGCGACTCTCAGGGCGATTCATGTCCTGTAACTCAAGGATTTGTCCCAATTGCAGGATGCGAAAGCGAATGGTGCGATTGTTCAGACTTACCTGAATGTTACGGCGATGCTGATCCAGATACTGCCAGGTTCCTTTGATGCTGACGCCATTGCGGATATGAGCAAACTGACCATCATGATCAAACTGATAGCGAATGACTTCTCCGGTTTCTGGGTGGCGAATTTGCCACAGATGATCCTCCAGGGAGCTGCCAGTTATATTTTGTGCGCCCTGGCCATTCATTGGCGTATGCGTTTGGGTAGGATGGAGAAAGCTGCGAAGGTTTGATTGGGCTTCATGCACAATGTTTTCTCGATAACTGTGATCACCATTTTCTACTTTCTCCGTCAGGTCTTCCTCATACTTTTCGATGGATTTCAGAAGTGCATTGTAGCGTACCTTTGCCACCTTTTCATTGATCTCCTTCTCCATCTTCGCCAATTCTGTATTGTTGACGGCTTGAAGGGCCGGTTGAGTTGCCTGTTGTTCCTGAATCGGTAAATGTTTGATGTGGTCCTGGCGCGCTTTGGCTTCTGAATAGGCCAGAAGGTCATCATATGGCCCACGTGGACTGATGATTTTGACCAGGATGGGGGCAATTTCGACTGCCACAAACAACAGGAATATCAGATTGCCAGCGATCCAGATGGTCATGTTTTCCGCTTTCAGAATAGACAGTGCTTCCATGGATGCGAGCAGTCCCTTGTATTGGCCGTTGAGCTGTTTCCGCTGGGCCTTCAATTCTTCGATATCTGCCTTATTTTGGTCAATCTCCGCCTGTATGGCTGCAATGCGGCTGCCAACCAAACTTTTCCGATCTCCCTGAACGGCATCATTCTCCGCTTTGGCCAGGGCAACGGTTTCATTCTGCCCACTGATAACCGCTTCTTCTTCTTTGATTTGGGCCCGATATGACCGGATACGGTTGTTGGCACGCTTGGTCAGGCCTTTTTTATAATCCAGCTCTTTCTGATCATTGGCTTTCTGTTCAGGATCTTCTAACAGTGGGATGCTCTTTTCCAATTCAGCTATCCGATTTTTGTATTTGTTGATGGTGCCGTATTCCCGATTGATCTTTTGCTTCAAACCATCGATGCGGCCATTTTGAATGGCGGACACTGAATCCCGAACCAATTGACTCTTACGATAATTTTCTTTGGCCTGAATGACGAAAAAGGCATTGTTAGGCGCTTTTTCGAGGGTATCAATTTGGCCAGCCAAGGTTTGGTTCACCTGATTGAGACTGTCCATCTGAACCTGTAGACCCTTGGTTTGCTCTGCTGCTGCTTTGGGCAGGACAGTGCTGATTTCATTTTCAAAAATCTTCAGTTCCAATGGCTTGGCGATAACCACCGCAAACAGCAATGCCAACAGTAGTCTCGGCATCGCAGCTAACCATTCTGAACTTTTGCGCTCTTTTTTTCGCAAAGAGGCAACGATAAAACGGTCGAGATTGAAAATGAGAAGGCCCCAGAAAACACCGACGCCGATGGCCACGCGCCAGTC
>JBCBZF010000996.1:0-2702 GCA_039815525.1 Bacteroidota bacterium
CATCGTGTTCCTCATTTTTGTTACTGCCCTGAGTATTCTGGCTTACCAACAAAAAGAAACCGAAGAGAAAGTAAACAGTCAGTTGCGCAACCAATTATTCCAAAATCATCTTACCAGTGCACAGGTAGCGATTAAGGATGGTGCCTATGAAAAAGCGCAATCTGAATATGAATTGGCCCTTCGCTACGTGCAGGAAGACTCCCAAATGGACAGTGTGCAAATCCAGGGAAAAATCGCCAATGTTCAGCAGTTTGCACAATGGGTCAGAAAAGGAGACACAGCCTTTACCAGGCAGAATTATCGGACTGCCATAGAAGCCTTTACGCAGGCTCAGAGGTTTCAAATTGATCCCAAAATGGTCGCAAATCGAATAGAAACCATCAATAGCAAAGCCGCAGAAGCGCTGGAAGATTACATCGACCGGGCCAGGGCTTTCCAAAAAATAGAGCGCTATGCCTTGGCGAGGAAATGGTATGAAAGAGTACTGGAAATCGATCCAAACAATCAATATGCCCTGAAAGGGCTTCGTCAACTAAGATAAAAACACATGAGGTACATACTCTTATTGCTCTACCTGACGGTAGAGTGTGGGACGGTTTTGTCCCAACAAGAATCTTATGCCTATTGGAGACGGCAAGGCGTCGTCGCCTTCAAACAGAAGCAATATGAGAAGTCTATCGATCTGTACAGAGTGGCCCTCAAAATGGAGGATGTGCCCACAAACCATGACTTGTTCAACAAAATTGATCAGGCCTACCAGGGCAATATTCAATATTTAGATTCCTTGAACAATGAGTTGATTCAAGCAAATTATATCAAAGATTCCCTGACAAAAGCCTATCAGGATCAGGTCATTGCGGCCAATCGTGCTTCCGAATTGGCCACTGAGGCCCGATTAGAAGCGGAGAAAAATCTGCAAAAAGCCGTTGAAGAGGGAAATCGGGCAGATAAACTGTATTACAGATCACTCGCACATGCTGCTGCAGCTCGGTCGCATTCGATCAGTGATACCACTGTCAGAAGTCGTTTGGCAGTATACACCGCTCAAATCCATAAAAAAAATGGAGATGATATCTATGAAGATGTAATTTATCAGGCACTTTTCGGCGCCCTCACGCAAGAATTAGGCAAGCATTTTTTCTCGATTGACTTTCATCACGGCCGTCTTCAAAAGATCGCATTCAGCCCTGATGGACACCATCTCCAAACGGAAGGACTGGACCAATTGGTTACTACTTGGGACTGGAAATGGGGTCAGACAGATTGGCAGAAACCGGTTGTGATTGATCGAAAAAAAACGGACCCTATTGATCAAAAAAAGGGACCCAAGTCCAAAGATCCATTCCCTCAAATCATTCCAAAACCCATTCGCAAACAGATTTCCGGGCCCCATGGACAATATTTCCTCATCGACCAGGATGACTGTCTTTGGGCCTGTGATTCTTCTCGCAAAGAGGCGACCCAATTAACCAAGCAGGGCATGCCCAAGGTCCAGGCAATCACCCTTGATTCTGCTCATTCCATCTTGGTTGCAGGGACACATCAAGGCCTCATTCAGCTGTATGATCTAAAAACACATCGATTAAAGAGTCGATATAAAGGACACAATTCCCGTATCAGTTGCCTTGGGTTCAGTCCGGACGGCAGATTCCTTGCTTCATCGGGCTTTGACGGAAAACTGCTCTTATGGGACATCAAATCCAATGGATTATTGCTGGAACGTCAATTACCGGTCATTCTCACCCATGATGACTGGGTTACTCACTTTCGTTTTCATCCGACAGAACCCATCCTATTAAGTGCATTGAAAACCGGGGAAATCAAACTCTGGCCACTCAACATCGATGAAATGGCAAACCGCTTACAAGCAATACGACCCGGTCAATTGACACCAGAACAAAAGAAAAAATACGTCGGCATGGTCATTTCGGAAGCAAATCCCTCAACCTCAGATTAGCATGAAGTATCACACACACAAACTCATCTTTTACCTCTTCTTATGTTATTTACCTGTTGGCTTATCGGGACAGGATTGTGAAGAAAAGCTTGAACGTGCAAAGCAAGCTTTCCAAAACGGCACACCGGAACAAGTTGAAACTTTGCTTCAGAATTGTCTTCAGTCTGGTTTCTCTAAAAGGCAGAAAATCGAAGCTTATCGGCTTCTTGTCAGTGTTTTTCTCCTTGAAGGCGACCCAGACAAGGCACAGCAATCCTTTATAAGGATGATGAAGCAGGATCCGTCCCAAAGCATTGATACCAGTTTCGTATCAGATCCTCCGGAATTACTGTATTTGTACAATCAATTCAGAACGATTCCAAAATCGTATTTATGTATTTCAGCTGGCGCTATCCAAACCTTCCCCGATATCTTTGGGACCCACCGGCTAGCTGGCAGTACCGGCTCAGATACGCGCTTTGAACAACTCGTCGGAACAAGCCTTGGCATCAACTGGGAAAAGGCTCTCATCAGAAGAAATTTGCGGCTCAACCTGGGCCTGCAGGTATCCAGAATTGCTTTTCGTTCAGTAAACTCGATCAACACATTGGGAGATCCAACGCAGAATACCAGTGTTTTTCGCCTGGAGGAAAACCAGACCCAGTTTCGGATTCCCATTCAGCTTCAATACGATTTCGAGGCAAAAAAGCCACAAAACTTCATCAACAGAAGAATCTATCCCTACATTCAAGCAGGAATTTTCGGC
>JBCBZF010001142.1:0-2218 GCA_039815525.1 Bacteroidota bacterium
CAAAGCTCAGGTTACCGATAGGCTGAGTGTAAACGCCATTGTCCTGAGCAGCTGTGTTTTTCACATTGCCTTTGATATACAGGATAATGGGACGCTCAACCGAATCGTAGGTTACAGTTACCGTCTTGGTAAATGGTCCAACCCGATTGGAATTGTATTTTACTTTGATTTCGCCCTGGTCTCCAGCTGCAATTTCATCTTTGCTGTAAGAGGGCGTGGTACAACCACAACTTGCTTTTACACGAGACAGTTTCACTGGTCCTCCTGAGACATTGGTAAACTGAAAGGTGTACTCCGCGGGATCTCCTTTGTCGAGAGAGCCAAATTCGTGGGTGGTTTTTTCAAACTTAATCTTGCGGTCTTCCTGGGCATTGGCCATTGAAAGCAGGCCACCGAAGAGCGTCAGGCAAACGAAAATCCGAATATTCATGCTTGCTGTTGTTTTGTTTCCGTGACAAATATAAGGAGATCACAGTAGAGAATAAACTAAACTTTTGGGTGAATTTTGTGGAATTCCTATCCTTTTTCTGTCTGTAGGGTGTATCGCTCGTTTACAACACAATCTACAACAACGATGAAACAACTACGATTCTTCCTTTTCCTTTGTTGTATGGGCCTTTCAGGACTCATCCAAGCCCAGGAAGACCAAAGTCTGTCTCCATACTTCTGGATCAAGGGTGGCGATCCGGAAACGGATGCTTTACCACTTAAGCATACCGCCGCAGAGGTGAGTATTGCTGGGGTCATTGCAGATGTACAGGTCAAACAAGTCTATCAGAATACGGGTGAAAAGCCATTAGAGGCCATCTACGTCTTCCCAGCTTCTACCCGGGCAGCGGTTTATGGCATGACCATGACCATCGGGGAAAGGCGTATCGTCGCCAAAATCAAAGAAAAACAGGCGGCACGACAGATCTACACTGAGGCCAAAGCGAAGGGTAAAACCGCTTCCCTACTCGAACAAGAGCGCCCCAATGTCTTTCAGATGAATGTGGCCAACATCATGCCTGGCGATTCAATCGTGGTACAACTTTCTTACACCGAGATGATTGTACCGGAAGAAGGGGTGTACGAATTTGTCTATCCGACCGTGGTCGGGCCGCGCTATTCCGAAACACCCCTTGCAGATATTTCTCCGGACAATGAATGGATACAATCGCCTTATACCCATGAAAAAGAGGCCCCTGCTTACACCTTTGACCTCAAAACTTATGTGAGTGCAGGCATGCCGGTTCATGCCCTAATGTCTCCCTCTCATGCCGTACAGGTCAATTGGATTGAAAATGGAGATGCCGAAGTGCTGCTTGATCCCACCGATCAAAGTAGTGGCAACCGGGATTATGTGTTACGCTACCGCCTCCGGGGCGAGGCAATTCAGTCAGGTTTGATGACCTATGAAGAAGCAGGCGAAAAATTCTTTTTGTGGATGGTCCAGCCTCCGGCCCGGATTGAAGCCACGGCGATTCCACCCCGGGAATATGTCTTTATCATGGATGTCTCCGGTTCGATGAATGGCTTTCCCATTGCCACCAGCAAAGAACTGATGCGTAATCTATTGAAGGACCTCCGGCCGCAGGATCGCTTCAATGTGGTCCTCTTTGCCTCCACTTCTGCTATTTTATCCGAAAAAACGTCCCTGCCAGCAAACCAGGAGAGCATTGCGCGGGCGATTGAGTTTATCGAAAAAGAACGCGGCAGTGGCGGGACCAGTCTCCTGCCAGCCCTTAACCGTGCTTTAAATTTACAGACGTCGGAAGACTATGCGCGCACCTTTGTGATTTGCACCGATGGCTATATTACTGTCGAACAGGAAGCCTATGATTTGGTACGCGACAAGCTTGGCACCGCCAATTTTTTCACCTTTGGCATTGGGTCCAGTAGCAATCGCTACCTGGTTGAAGGTCTGGCCAAGGTCGGCATGGGAGAGTCTTTTGTTGCATTAAACGAGCAGGAGGCAAAGCTGCAGGCAAAAAAGTTCCGGACGTACATCGAGTCCCCGGTCCTGACCAATGTGGAAGCCCAATTGCAGCAGTTGGATGCGTATGAGATTGAGCCGCCTTATTTACCAGATGTATTTGCCGAAAGGCCCATCATTCTTTTCGGAAAATATAAAGGCGAGCTAAAGGGAGAAGTGAGCCTAAGCGGCCAAACCGGGAATGGGGTTTTTGTGGATCGGATCAATCTGGATGAAATACGCCCCCTGGAACGTAATCGTGCC
>JBCBZF010000521.1:0-5117 GCA_039815525.1 Bacteroidota bacterium
AAGAACCAAAAATCAAGGCCAAAAAATGCTGCCGGTCCCACTATCCAACGCCTCCCCCGCTTTTTGGCCAATCCAACGCTCTTTTTTCCCTATTAGGTGGATCTTTGTAAGATCCTTATCCAAAACTCAGGTTAAAATAAAACGCCTTAGCTTGATGTCTATGGGATCAGGTCTATGACTTGGTTCAGGGGACAAATGTGTGTGTTGTCTCCGAAAACCCTGTTTTCCCTACCGCTTCTCCAGCAAATAATCCATCCGATGATCGGCAAAGGGTAAATCTTTGGGTTGGGGGCAGACTTCGACCGTGATCCACTGTTCGTGGGCCAGTTTGCGGATGTCATTTTCTTTCCAGAACCGCCCACTTTCGCTGCCGCCGAAGCTTTGTTGGAGTTGGTAGCGAAGGCGTTGGACAGGAGAGGGGAAAAAGGTGTCCAACTTACGGCGATCAGGTACATCACCCAGGAAAATCAAGCCATGTGGTCGAATCAAATAGCTCATCTCCCGCATGGCGGCCTGGCCTTTGCGGAAACTGTCGAGATACTGAAAGGTGTAATAGAGGTTGATCTTGTCAAAAGGCCCGTTGAGCAAATTGCTCAGGCGGGTGATTTCGCCGACTTGATAATAAATGTTGTCTGCGCCATGATGGCGCCGGGCTTTGCGAATCAATTCGGGCGATAAATCCACGCCCACCACTTCTTTGCACTTTCTGGCCAGGCGTTTGCTGAGTTGACCATTGCCGCAACCCGCATCCAGCAGGCGATCATCCGGCCCAAGTTTGAGACGCATCGCGATGTGATCCGCAATGTAATCCAGCAAGAGGTCGTCCACTGGTATGCGGTCGCTTTTGCGTGCAACCTGCGCGTGGAAGTCCGGTAATTTTGCCTGTTGGTCCCAGTAAGCTTGCCAATTCATGATGCACAGAAGTCAGAGGTGGGCCCCGGACAGTGTCCGGAATACATAAAAGTTGCCCCTAAACTTGATCAGAAGCAAGTACTGGCCATCATTTGTGTCTCAGGACGCGATTGGCGCAGTGTGAAATACCGCCTGCGCATTCGCATTGGTGATGCGGGCCACCTCTTCGTAGGAAACGTCTTTCAATTCCGCCACTTTCTGACAGACATATTTGGTATAACTGCTTTCGTTGCGGCGGGGTTTGTCTTTGCGATGCGGCTCGGGGGGAAGATACGGGCTGTCAGTTTCCAGCACCATCGCTTCCAGTGGTGTGGCTTCGACCATGGCTTGCACATCCTTGCGGTAGGTAACAATGCCGCCAATCCCGATTTTAAACGTATTGAAGGAAATGATGCGTTCAGCTTGTTGTACTGATCCATCGAAACAATGAAAAATTCCACTCAAACGCTCATCGAGCTGGGATTCAATCAGGTCGGCCGTTTCATCAATCGCATTGCGGGCGTGCAGCACAATTGGCAGTTGATGGTCTTTGGCCCAATTCACCTGTACCTTCAGGGCTTCCTGCTGCAAAGGCAAAGTGCTTTTGTCCCAATACAAATCCAGGCCCGTTTCACCAATCGCATAATAGGTCTGCGCCGGATCGTCCAGATAGCTTTTGAGCTGGTCCAATGTCTGTTCAAAGCCCTCCTTTACATCGCAGGGATGCAGGCCCATCATCGGAAAAAAGAATTCCGGCGCTTTGGCGGTAAGTTGGTGCATTGCCTCGACCGAGGCCAGGTCGATATTGGGCAGAAAGACTGCTGACAAACTTTCTTTGGCCCGCGCAATCACCTCATCCAGATCCCGCTCAAATTTATTGCTGTATAAATGCGAATGTGTATCGATTGGTTTCATGGGCGCAAAGGTCCGACTTTGGGCGGAAGGAGGCAAATGTAGGGAGGCTGAAACAATTGACAATGCGGGCGATGTATACATTGGATTCAACCCGCCCCAACCTTTCCCCTGGATCATCTCGTTATCATTCATAATGAGCCGGTAAAAATCCGCCTGGATAAGTTGCGAGCGTCGTCCAGCAAACATTTTTCCTATACAAATCTTTCTATGTTTGTGGTTGGGTTTGAAGAGCGTCTTTTTTACCCTTCCCCTTGCAGCTTTTTTTCGTTAATTTGAAAAATAATAGCGTGTTGGGACTGTATTCAATTGTCTGTTGTAACCAATGGTTCTACAGGCCCATGTTCTAACCACATTCACCATGAGCAGAAAGACTTTGTTGTTATTGGCGGCCCTGGCTGTGTCCCTGCCCGGCATGCTGACCGCCCAAAGAAACTACGCGGAGGAATCCGTTCTTAAAGAAGGGATCTGGTATAAAATTCCGGTTGTCGCAGAAGGGATTCATCGTCTGGATCAGAGCTTTTTTAATGAAAACGGCATCAGCCTCGCTGGTGTTGATCCACGCAATCTCCAACTGTATGGCAATGGGGGAAAAATGCTGCCCCAAGCCAATGCTGTCTACCGGGAAGATGATCTGGTTGAAAACGCCATTTGGGTAGAAGGTGAAAACGATGGCTCCTTTGATGCCGGAGACTACATCGCCTTTTACGGTGAAGGTCCCGATAGTTGGGAGTTTCTGACCGATGCCCAGGTATTTCACGCCAAACACAATTTCTATTCCGATACCAATTACTATTTCCTCCATCTGGGGAATACACCTGGTCTGCGGGCCACGCCGCAAAGCGACAATCTGACCGCAAATTTTTCTCCGGTTAAAAGCCGCAATATGCAGGTGCATGAGATCGACAGCGAAAATCTCCTCGCTTCCGGTCGGCATTGGTTAGGCGAAAAGTTTGATCTGGTTACCCAGCGAACTTTTTCTTTCTATGCTCCGGATGTGCAGGCGGACGGCAATATTCGGCTTTGGGCGTCATTTTCTGCCCGCTCTGATGTCAATACGCGTTTTCTGCTGTCAGTTGGAGGCAATAGCCTGGGTTCAGTTAGTCTGAACTCAGTCAATGTGTCCAGCTCTGAAACATTGCACTATCGTTCCAAAGGGATACAGGTAGGGGTGTCTCCTGATCTGGTCGCGGCAGATGATTCCCTGCGTATCACCATTACCTATGACCGCAGTGGTTCCAATCGCTCCGAAGGTTGGTTGGATTTTATCGAAATCGACTATGACCAAAACTTTGAGACCAGTAGCCAGAGTGTGTACTATTTCTCGGTGGCAGATGGTGTAGGACAAGGGCAAATTGCCGACGTAAGTGTGGCTGGTGGCGGGAATCAATACCAAATTTGGGACATTACTGATCCGGCCCGTGTCAAAAGCATTGACTTTTCCCTCAATGGCAGCAATATGCAATTCACCACTGAGACGGAAAGCCCCCGACGCTTTGTGGCCTGGCGCCAACCAACGCTGATTCCACCCAGTGGAACCCGCCAGATTCCCAACCAGAATCTCCATGGCATGGACCCGGTTGACTATCTGATGATCGTCTATCCAGGATTTATGGCTCAGGCCCAGACCCTGGCGCAGTTTCACCGCGACCAATATGGCCGCAGTGTGGCATTGATCACGCCGGACCAGATTTTTAATGAATTTTCAAGTGGTCGCATGGATGTTTCTGCCATCCGCGATTTCATCAAGATGTTTTATGATCGGACTGGTGGCGTTGCACCATCATGGGTTCTGATGTTTGGTGATGGTACATACGATTACAAAGGAATTACCCGCCCGATTGACAGCGAGCCGGTCAACTTTGTTCCTACTTACCAGAGCTGTGATTCCTGGGATCCGACCGATAGCTATACCAGCGATGACTTCTTTGTGATGCTGGAAGACAATGAAGGCCTCTGGGGTGAAAATTGTGGTCGTGATGGCGATTTTGCTGTGCAGGTCAATACGATTGATGTGCCCATTGGACGCCTGCCGGTGATCAATACGCAGGAAGCTCAGGACATGGTCAATAAAATCATTCGGTATGGCACCAATCCGGAAGGCTCCGGTTTTGGTTCATGGCGCAACCGGGTTCTGCTGGTCGCAGACCACAAAGAAGGCGAAGGCAGCATTCACGTACGTCAGGCCGATGGTTACACGGGCATCATCAACAGCAATGATCCATGTATCAATCTGGAAAAGATCTACATGGACAATTATCCCATGGTGACCACTGGTGGTATCACGACCTTCCCGGAAGGTCGTACTGCTTTGCTGAATGCACTTGATCAGGGCAGTCTGATTGTTAATTATACCGGCCATGGCGGTGAATTTGCCTGGTCCAATGCCCGGATTCTGGAAAACAATGACATTTCCAAGCTGGCCAATGTAGACAAACTACCCGCGATCATTACGGCAACCTGTGAATTTGGTCGCTATGATGATCCCGAAAAGCGTTCCGGCGCGGAATTGATGCTGCTCAATCCATATGCAGGGGCAATTGCCCTGTTTACCACGGTGCGTTTGGTGTATTCTTCTCCCAATGAGACTCTGAACCGGAACTATTATCGCGAGGTCTTTACCTTCGATTCTACCCGGAACCGTATGCCGACCATTGGTGAGGTAATGATGCGGACCAAAAATCGCACGTTCGTGCTGGGCAGCCTGAACAATATCAACTCCCGTAACTTCACCCTCATGGGTGATCCGGCCCTGACGCTGAATTATCCACGTAACCGCGCAGTGATCACGCAGATCAATGACCAGCCAGTTAGTGTTGGTGTACAGGATACGCTCAAGTCTCTGGCGAAGGTCAAAATCACGGGTGAAGTGCAAGATGAAGATGGCAATCTGATGAGCGACTTCAATGGGACGATGGATGTTACGGTTTTTGACAAACCCAGCCAGTTTACCACCCGTTTATCCAGCTTTACCTTCAATTGGCAAAAAAATCGTCTGTTTAATGGCGTTGCGACTGTGGTAGATGGCGTCTTTGAGTTTGAGTTTGTGGTGCCAATTGATATTTCCTACGACAATGGTTTGGGGAAAATAAGCCTCTACTTCAGCAATGACGAACTGGATGGCTCCGGATGTTACACCAACCTTTTTGTGGGCGGAACGGATCCCAATGCCATTTTAGATGACAAAGGCCCGGAAATACAGTTGTTCATGAATGATGAAAACTGGCAGGATGGCGGGATCACCGGTAGAAATCCATATCTCTATGCGGTCGTGTCTGACGAAAATGGTATCAATACAGCCGGGGTTGGCATTG
>JBCBZF010000390.1:0-6139 GCA_039815525.1 Bacteroidota bacterium
AAATTAGCAGCTTTTCGCTCATTTCCAAAAACAAAAATCGGGCCGTAACAACTTCTCAAACGAATGAATCTATTCTTATAATTCGCAGACGGAAGCCGGTCTTGGGGTGTTGTTGATGTCCAGGAGGAAGGCTGAGCATTGACTCAGGCGGGCTTTGGCGAAGTTGCTGTTGATCGAACCAAAGATACCCAGGGCTTCGACCGTACCCTCGATATTGGTAAACTCTGGCCGAACGGTATTAAAGTCAATGAATTTGGGATCATTGGCCGTGCGGTATTTGGTAAGAAATTCGTCCATAGCAGTCAACTCAAAGCGAAAAGCAGCCGGTAAATTATCCGGCTCAGGATCACATTGGGTCTGCTCGGTGATTTCATAAGTGTACAGGTTGACGGGCTGGGGATTTATCTGATTGTAAAAGCTTTGCAAGATTTCCTTGGACCTGAAATTGTAACAGCCGGCCGCTGTCGATGGAATACAACGCTGGCTTCTTTCAAAGAGTAGAGTCGGTCCGAACATGGCCTGCTTTGCCTGTCCATTTTCTGCATAATCCAGGTAAACTCTTACTTCGAAGCTCCCGGCATTGCCTTGTTCTTCTTCCCGACCAACTACAAATTCCAGCTCATAATCATTTTCCAGATTAACCGGGCGGAGACATTTGGTCTGCCCTGCACCACTGACCACATTGGGCTTGGTGATCTGTGGTGATTCCGGAACCCAGGTATAGGTCTCCAACAAGAAGGTATCATTGCCAGGCTGAATGATGCGGAGATCATATCGGGTGCGTCCTTTTAGCTGCTGGTTGCCTTCAGTCCGAATTTTGTAAAGGGTGGTGTAGGGGAAAAATGTGCCATCTTCAGGATCTTTCAACACACTGTCGACTTCCTCGGCCACAAATGACTGATTCCCTCCTTCGAGTGTGATTTGAAGACCTTTGGCGCTTTGATCATTCTCCTTTGCAAAATCGATCACATTGCTTTCTGGCAGAAAGACATTGGATACGCGGATATATTGCACGGAGTCCTGGGCATTGAGAATTCCGTAGACCACCCAAATGTCTTTATCCGGTGCATTCAAATCAATGTCTGTCGAGCAGCCCATGATGCCAGACAAGAAAATCAACGCCAGCAACGAGAATGTATTTGTGAGTTTTTGCATGATGATCAAGAATCCCAAAGAAAAAATGTATGCGAATATGAGAGGAAAAAGGCTCTCCATCAAACGCACTTCCTTAAAACGATGTCTTTGCCCGGCTGGTTCCCTAAGAGTTGAGGATAAAAAGTTTCAACCTGAGGCCAGGGGCGAACAGAGCGCATCGCTTAAGTCTCGTTAATCAAAACTTTGTCGTATTTTTAGCACCTACATTATTCCCCTTCTGTTACATAATTTATCCTCCAAGCATACATGTCTACTGCAAAAAAAGAAGTGAAACGGATCACGGTTCATACGCTGAAGGCCATGAAACAAGCGGGTGAGAAGATTGCCATGCTCACCGCCTATGATTACTCAATGGCCCGTATTGTGGACCATGCCGGGACGGATGTGATTTTGGTGGGAGATTCTGCCTCCAATGTGATTCATGGACATGAGACTACGCTGCCAATAACACTGGACCAGATGATCGATCATGCCTCTGCGGTGGTAAAAGGGGTAAGGCGCTCTTTGGTAGTGGTTGATTTACCTTTTGGACATTATCAGGGCGATTCTAAGAATGCACTGAAAAGTGCGATCCGAATCATGAAAGAATCTGGCGCCCATGCCATCAAAATGGAAGGTGGTGCATTTATCTTCGACTCCGTCAAGCGAATTGTCAGTGCCGGTATACCTGTCATGGGGCATCTTGGTTTGATGCCGCAATCAATCTATAAATACGGGACGTACACAGTGCGGGCCAAAGATGATCAGGAAGCGTCTCAACTCATGTCAGATGCAAAGGGGCTTGAAAAGTCTGGTTGTTTTGCTATCGTCCTTGAAAAAATACCCGCTGAACTGGCCAAGACCGTTAGTGAGGCGCTTGCTGTGCCGACCATTGGGATTGGCGCAGGCGGAGGGACGGACGGTCAGGTTTTGGTAACCCATGATATGTTGGGGATCAATAAGGAATTTAGTCCCCGCTTCCTGCGCCGCTACGCTTCACTGTTTGATGTGATGAATGACGCCTTTGAAGCCTATATTCAGGATGTGAAAACCCAGGATTTCCCCAATGAAAAGGAAGCCTATTGAGATCCTGCATGAGGACAATCACCTCATTGTGGTCAACAAAGATTTTTGTGTGCTTTCGCAAGGGGATATAACCCGCGAAGCCAGTGCCTTTGATTTGGTCAAAGACTACATCCGGGTGACTTACAATAAGCCGGGCAATATTTATCTGGCCTTGATTCATCGACTGGACCGCCCAACCGGTGGTATTCTGCTGCTCGCCAAAACTTCCAAAGCTGCAGGTCGCCTGTCCCAGCAGTTTCACGATCGGAAGGTAGAAAAAACCTACTGGGCCATTACTGAGGGGATTCCGCAGGAGAACCAGGCCCGTTTACGTCATTTTCACAAGCAAATGGAACGGAAAAACCGCGTACAATTGTTTCCCCGACAGGTGTCTGGCAGCAAAGAAGCGGTCTTAGACTATCAGCTTTTACAGAAAAATGGCCGGCGCAGTTTGTTTGAAGTCTATCCCAAAACTGGCCGGAAACACCAGATTCGCGTACAATTAAGTTCTCTGGCTTGTCCAATTGTGGGAGACCTGAAGTATGGTGCTTCGGCACCCAATCCAGATAAATCCATCTGTCTGTTGGCGAAAAAGTTGACGTTTACACACCCCACAAAAAAAGAACCCATGACCATTGAGGCACCCTTGCCCCGATATGGTGCATGGAAAGCTTTTGCTTCACTCGACCCTCATTGACATGAATCATCAGCAAATACAATTACACATAGAAAAAGGCCGGGAACTGTTTCAGGACCAAAGTTTTGAAGAGGCTTTCCGGGAATTGAGTTTGGCTGTCAGCCAGCTGGCGGAAGAAGAAGGACATGCCATTCTACATGACGAAGAAGTCGCTGAACTATATGCCTTGAGAGGCTCGGCTCTGGCAGCACAGGATCGAACCGCAGCCCTCAATGATGAGGATGTTTTTGCTCAGATCATGGACGATTATGACCAGGCGCTGGAATTATTTCCGTATCATGTGCTTTACCTCAACTTGCGGGGAGAAATGTATCTCAACTGTGGATTCCTCAATTATGCCATGCAGGCCAAAGAAGATTTTGCGCATGCAGTGGAACAGGCACCGGAAGATCCCGCTTCACTGAGAAATCTGGGGGAAGCGTCGTTCAAAATGGACAACATTGATGATGCGTTGTACAACCTGAGTCTGGCCATTGAACATGAACCATCCGCAGAAGCCTTTCGGCTGCGGGCTTTGTCCTATTTGAAGCAACGTCCGCCTAATTTTGAAGCGGCGTGTAGCGATTTGGGACAAGCCATTAAGCTCGATCCCGAACGGGAAGATCTATACACCTGGCGGAGCCAGACCTGGCAGGAATTGGGGCGTTTGGATGAGGCAGTACGCGAATACGATCGGGTAATTGCAGTGGCCCCGGAAAAAGCTGAATACTACGTTGAGCGAGGTACCCTGATGCTGGAGGCAGACCCCGTGGCAGCCAGAGATGACTTTGACCGGGCATTGTCAATTGAAGAAAATGCCTTGGCGTACAACAACCGGGCGTACTTCTTTTTTATGCAAGGAGACTATCAGGCTGCCATCAGCGATGCCCAGCAGGCACTGCAAGTGGATGCAAGCTGCTCCATCGCTTTTGCGACTCTGGCCGAGGTTTATGCCAAATTGGAAGAGCGGGAAAAAATGTATGCTTTCCTCCGGCTGGCAGTGGAGGAGTATTACACTGACATCGTAGATGTCATGAGCGATCCTACATTTATGCCTTTTCAGGGGGAAAAAGAGTTTCAGGATATCATCAGTAGTGGAGCTGCTTCATGAAGCGGCAGACTGGCAATCTGGTTCAGATACATCTCGCTGTGCTTTTATTTGGACTGGCGGGTCTGTTTGGAAAAATCATTGCTCTGCCGGCCAGCCTGATCGTATTGGGACGAGCTTTTTTTGCAGCCTTGTTTTTGGTAAGTCTGATAAAAGTGAAGCAAGAACCGCTTCGAATTGATCAGGGAAAAGATATCCTTCGCTTTCTCTTCATTGGCCTCATGCTGGCATTTCATTGGGTCGCTTTCTTTCAAAGCATTCAGCTCAGTAGTGTTGCCATTGGTGTATTGACCTTTTCCTCTTTTCCGGTTTTTACCACTTTACTCGCCTGGGGATGGGATCAGAAGACACCTCGATGGCAGGATGTTTTGTTCTCCGCTCTGACCATTGCGGGGGTTTATCTGGTGGTACCGCCTTTTTCAATTGACGACACAAGCAGCCAGGGGGTCCTCTGGGGATTGGCTTCCGGCGCGTCCTTTGCGGTCCTGGCCCTGGCCAACCGGGATTTGGTTTCGCGCTACAAAAGCCGTCAATTGTCGATGATGCAAAATGCCGTTGCCGCAATCTGTTTGCTGCCCTGGCTCTGGCTGGAAAACTGGCGCTTTCAAGAGATAGATCTTGCCTGGTTAGTTCTTCTGGGGATTGTGTTTACGGGCCTGTCTCATACGCTCTTTATTGGGGGCATGAAAAGCATCCGCCCACAATTGGCCAGCATCATTGCCAGCCTGGAGCCGGTATATGCCGTTTTTGCCGCCTGGTGGTGGTTAGGCGAAAAACCAGAAGGTCGCATTTGGTGGGGTGGGGGATTGATCCTCCTGGCCACTACATTGGCGGCAGTTCTGGAGTTTGTTGCGCAAAAAAGGACATCCCAGCTGCCAGGCGGCAACCGGGATGTTCACCATGCTGAGACTCACTAAACCATATATTTTTATCCCAAGTAGGCGCGATACATCCAACTGAGCTTTTCCTGCTCACGGATATAATCACTCATCAGGGCATTTGTGCCTTCATCACCGGCCTCGTCTGAAAGAGAGAGGATTTCCCTCTGACGCTTCAAAAGGCGAGCAAAAGCTGCCAGAATATTTTGTACCGCCGTTTGGCCGTTTGATACATTGTTCACCGCCTCAACCTCAGAATCCTGCAAATATGCCTCATACGTATGCAGGGGCGTGGCCCCAAGGGTCAGGATGCGTTCCGCGACCTCGTCAATTTTTATCTGCAGATCATTGTACAGTTCTTCGAATTTGGCGTGGAGCTCAAAAAACTTGTCGCCTTTGATGTTCCAATGAAAACCTCTGACATTTAGGTAGAAAACGGAGTAGTCTGCCAGTAAGATCTGGAGGTTGTCAGCCAACTGATTGGCTTGTTGGAGGTCCAGACCAATTGGATTATGGGTAAGTGTATTTGGATTCATGATGAAATATTTTTTTTAATCAGCTTTATCTATTTTACGTTTCTCCCTGTCCAAAGTTTCACAAAAAGAAAAGCCTCCGGAAGACTCCGGAGGCTTTCTATTCTTAAGAATAATATATCAATTCTTATTTGCGGGGCGCCATGATCATGATCATTCGACGACCTTCCATGCGCGGGTGCATTTCAATTTTTGCAATCTCATCAAGTTCTTCTGCGAACTTGGCCAGCATATCCCTTCCACGGTCTTTATAGATAATATTTCGGCCGCGGAACTGCACATATGCCTTCAGTTTGTTGCCCTCAGTCAAGAACTTTTGAGCATGCTTAAGTTTGAAGTTGAAATCGTGATCGTCCGTATTCGGGCCAAAACGAATTTCCTTCATCACAACAACGTGTTGTTTCGCCTTATTGGCTTTCTCACGTTTTTTCTGTTCGTAGCGGAACTTGGAATACTCTACAATGCGGCAAACCGGCGGCTTGGCTGTAGGTGCTACTTCTACGAGATCCATTCCCACATGATCAGCCATCCCGAGGGCTTCGCGGGTCGAGAATACACCATCTTCCATATCAGCAAACTCTTCGAAGGAAGAGATACCTACCAGGCGTATTTCAGGTACGCGGATTTCATTGTTGATACGGTGTGGTCTTTCCTGAACTCTTCTCCCGAAATTCCGTCTTGGTCTTCTTTTTGCCAAATTACTTGAAAATTAGATTCGTTTTAAAGTCTGAAATTATTTACAAAT
>JBCBZF010001085.1:0-2438 GCA_039815525.1 Bacteroidota bacterium
GAAGCGATTTCCCGATTGGCGAAAAATTCCAGATGCTTGGTTGAAAAAATTATCGCTGCTAAGATTTTGTCTGGACTTTTAGGGTAACAGTTTCATCAAAACCCTAAAACTATGGCAAATCAAATCGTAACAGTAGGTAGCATTGGTTCCTGGACGGAGATCGCCAGTGCAATGAATGCAGAACTGAACCAACTGGGTCAAAATGTATCCCAGGTAATTGGCGCAGATATCAGTGGAGGTGCTGGCAGCATCTTTTTGACGACCACAGATGGTGGAAAGGGGTATAATTGTAAGGTCGCTATCTGGAGTCAGGAATCCGGAGATGACTTAGAACAAGTCATGACTTCAGCCCTCAACAATGACAATTTTGACGGATGTCAGCCTCTTGCCCTATCAACCATTTCATCATCAGACAAGTGGATCGCGATGTTGGTCTATTTTATGGAAGGAGGTCCACAAGGTGTAGACTATACCGTCTTCGTGGGAGAAGACAGTGATCCTGACAAGATGGATTCCAAAATCCTGACGCATGTAAATGCGGGAGATGACCAGCCGGTTTTGTACGCTTTCTGTCAGGGAGATGGGGGCAACCGAGGTGTCTTACTGTACTCTGAGCCCGGAAAATAAGCAATGACCAATGATGCGGAATCGGGGGTTGGCAAATATGTCAATCCCCGTATTATGTTTGAGATATAGGCGCGTCTCAACAACAAAATTATTTTTTTCATCCATTGTAGGGGTTGGCTGCTTCACGCTGTGTCATATACCCGAAACGTTCATTGTATTGAGATCAACTTGGCTTTTTGTAAGTTTGATACAAAGACTAAGCCTTCTGTACCATGCGCCAATTTGCCTGTTTATTTGGAATGATGCTGCTTCTGCTGGCCTGTCAGCCAACAGAAAAGCAAACCGAAGAATCCAAGCCTGTCGATCCAGCCAAACCAACTTTCGAACAGACTGAAAGCAAGGCGGCCAAAAAGGTTCTTTTCTTCGGCAACAGTCTGACGGCAGGATATGGACTGGATGATCCGCTTGATGCTTTTCCAATGTTGATACAGGATAAAATCAATGATTTGGACAAAGACTATGAAGTGGTCAATGCCGGCCTCAGTGGAGAAACCACCGCCAGTGGGAACAACCGCGTAAATTGGGTTCTGAACCAGAAGGTTGACATTTTTGTGTTGGAATTGGGCGGAAATGACGGACTGCGGGGCATCAATCCGGATGAGACGCGTCGTAATCTGCAGCAAATCATCGACAAGGTGATGACGCACAATTCCGAATGCACCCTTGTGCTGACGGGTATGGAGGCCCCTCCCAATATGGGAGAGGACTTTACCAGTAAATTTCGGGCAATTTTCCCCGAATTAGCACAGCAAAACAATACTGCGCTGGTGCCTTTTCTACTCGACGGGGTAGGCGGGATAAAGGAACTCAACCAGCCGGATGGCATTCATCCAACCGCAGAAGGCCACAAAATTCTCGCAGAGAACGTCTGGAAAGTTTTGAGAGAACTTTTGTAAGGGCATAACGCAAGGCCCTGCCGAACGCAAACATATCGGACAAATTCTGAACGCACCACTGGTCTGCAATTTCGCGAAACCGGATGGAAGAAGTATGTCCTATAACAAACAAAACAGTTTATGAACCGCACACATGTTTTTCTCTTTGCTCTTTTGCTGACGATGAGCGTCGGCTTGCAAGCACAGTCCTGGGCTGATCGACCGCTCGAAATCTCGGTCTTACAACAATCATCGACCCTGGCGCCAAATCGCCTGGTTTCCGGCCCGCTTCACCCTGGATTGATGATTGGAACGGAGTTTTCATTAAAAGAAAATCCCAATTCGACCTTCGCCCTTGGTGCCAATATTGGCTACTGGCGCCACAAAAGCGTGCAGCACATGGGCTTCGCCAATGCGGAATTACGCTATCGCCACCATTTTAGCAGTGGTACACAGGTAGGAGCTTTTGTCGGATTGGGGTATGGACATACCTTTTGGGATGGTATGCTCTACGAACAGGAAATTGATGGGAGTTGGTCTGAAATCAACCAACGGGGCCGTCCCCACCTGCTTGGGTCTATTGGGGCTGAAGTCAATCAGAAGATCGGTGGACAGAATGCAATCTTCCTGCGCTATCAGCTGATGGTAGAGACACCCTTCGCCAATGGTTACCCAATCTTCCCACATTCAGTGCTGCAAGTCGGCCTCCGTTTTTTCCCTTTCCAATAACACACAACAAACAAATCAAGAATCATGTATCGTATTATCATCGGGGCATTCATTGCCCTCAGCACCCTTGTTGCCTGCGAACAGCCTGCAGTCTTCCCGGCCAGCGAGTATGCCTGCGAATTATCTGTCAATGATCCCTCCGCGAACCATCCCAAAGCTGCTACCTGGCAGAGTATTTTGGATGCGGGGCAAAAAAATGGCCTGGTA
>JBCBZF010001258.1:0-1798 GCA_039815525.1 Bacteroidota bacterium
CGCTTACAAGCCCTTCAGGCAAAATCATGATCCGCCGCTTACTTCATCTTTTTTGGAAAAATGAATCTTCAATCACTCATTCGACCCCATATTCGTGCACTCAAAGCCTATTCCTCTGCACGGGACGAATACACAGGTAAAGTAGGCACCTTCCTGGACGCCAACGAGAATGCACTGGGCTCTGTCGCTGATGGGCCATACAATCGCTATCCTGACCCACACCAACGGGCAGTGAAAACAGAATTAGCCCGCTTACGTGCGGTACAGCCAGAACAAGTATTTCTGGGCAATGGTTCAGATGAAGCCATTGATTTACTTTTTCGCGCTTTTTGTGAACCGGGAAAGGATGAGGTCTTGCTCATGCCGCCAACCTATGGGATGTATCAGGTGAGTGCTGATCTGAACCAGATTCCAGCAAGAAAGGTACCCTTAACCAATAATTTTCAGCTGGACCTTCCCAATATTCAGGCTGCGCTTTCGCCCAATACAAAACTCATATTCCTCTGCTCTCCCAATAATCCAACCGGAAATTGCCTGAAAGCAGAAGATGTGAAAGTGATCCTGGAATCGGCGCCGGGTTTGGTCATCGTCGATGAAGCATATATCGATTTTGCACAGAGAGCATCCGTGCTTTCCTGGCTGGCGGAGTATCCCAATCTGGTTGTTCTACAGACCTTTTCCAAAGCCTGGGGCATGGCTGGCTTGCGTTTGGGAATGGCATTTGCCCATCCTGAAATCATTGCGGTTATGACGCGGATTAAGCCGCCCTACAATGTCAATTTGTTGACGCAGGAATTGGCCATCAAAGCATTGAGCAATCATGAAAAGCAACAGGAAATGGTCGCAGCTACATTGGCCGAGAGAGCTCGAATGGCTGAAAGCCTGGGGGATCTGGACTTCGTGGCAAAAGTATTCCCTTCTGATGCCAATTTTTTGTTGGTCAAAGTGCCGGAACCAGACCAGATGTATGATCGGCTGATTGGAAAGCGAATCATCATTCGCAACCGGTCAAAGGTACTGCTGTGTGAGGGCTGTTTGCGCATCACGGTTGGGACCAAAATAGAGAATGACGCATTTTTAACCGCTTTTTCTGCCCTTGGCAACGAAATTGAACATGAAAAAACTACTTATACTTGATCGGGACGGAACCATCATCGTAGAACCCCCGGAGGACTATCAGGTTGATTCCCTGGAAAAACTGGCTTTTCTTCCTGGTGTGATTGGTCAGCTCATCAAGATCAATGCCGCGCATGATTTCGAATGGGTCATGGTAACCAATCAGGATGGCCTTGGCACGGAGGTGTATCCAGAAGAAACCTTCTGGCCACCCCATCAGAAAATGATGGACTTGCTGGAAGGAGAAGGGATTCATTTTTCAGAGGTGATCATAGACCGAACCTTCAAAAAAGATGGCGCGCCTACCCGTAAGCCCGGTACCGCGCTGCTGACAAAATATCTTGAGGGTGAATATGATCTGGCCAATTCATTTGTTATCGGGGATCGCCTGAGCGACATCAAGCTCGCCCAAAATCTGGGTGCGAAAGGGATTCTGATTGGACGCTCCGCAGATACCATCGATGATGATTATACTGCTGAAGAACTTGTCGATACCCTGGTCTTGGAAGCACAGCATTGGGCTGAGATCAGTGCGTTTATGTCTCGAAATGCGATTTCTCGTGCTGCTGTGGTAGAGCGCAAGACCCAAGAAACCGACATCAGGGTCGCTGTGAATTTGGATGGGACAGGACAGGGTGATCACCAAACCGGGATTGGTTTTTTTGATCACATGCTGGACCAA
>JBCBZF010000441.1:0-5756 GCA_039815525.1 Bacteroidota bacterium
AATTTTTTCCAGATCTACCAGACCATCTTTGACCAACTGATCCAGGAAGTATCGCGCTTTCTGAGGTTTTCGAAGATGGTCTGGTAGATCTGGAAAAAATTGTCTGGATTGGTGGTTCTGCTGATCAATATCCATCGCCTTACGAACACTTAAAGGTGGCCCTGTTTGAGCAACATAATATGGCAGGGAATGTATTTACCATTCGTCCCTATCACACTCTGGCTTATCACCGAAACCCAGTGACGACAAAGGCATTGGAGCAGCACATGAAAAAGTTGGATAAGCAGGCGGTGTTGTCCCTGATGTCTTCCAATGAGATTCGAACCGACAACGGAGGGCCACACTGTCTCACCATGCCATTGCTTCGGGAAGAGAGCTGATCAGACTGGAAGGAATACTTTGAAGGTTGTGCCTTTCCCTTCCTGGCTATCGAGCTCAATCCGGCCGTTCATCTGCGCCACAATTTTATGGCAGATGGCCAGGCCAATGCCGGTTCCTTCATATTCTTCGCGGGTATGCAGGCGCCGGAAGAGATCGAAAATTTTATGTTGATAGGGGAGGGGGATACCAATGCCATTGTCAGAAAAATGAATCCGGTGGCAGTCTGTCGTTTTTTTATAACCAATCTGGAGAACAGGTGCGATGCCTTCCCGGCGAAACTTCAGGCCATTTCCGATCAAGTGTTGAAAAAGCGGCTGCAAGTGCTCTACATGCCCAATGATCGTGGGGAGTTTATCATGGGTGATACTGGCACCTGTGGCTTGTATTTCATCTCGCAATTCGTGTTTTACCCGGTCCAACACCTGATTTAAATCGACTTTTGCGTTTTTACCGAGTCCTTTCCCTACCTCAGAGAAGGCGGATAAATCATTCAAAAGATGATACACATGCTTGACTTCGCTGAGGGCATAGTCCATTGAGGCCTGCCCGCTTTCATCGAGGAGTTTCCGATACCGCTTACTGATCAGACTAATGTGCCCTCCGAGGCTACGTAATGGACCTTTGAGATCATGCGAGGCGGCAAAGAAAAATTGTTCCAGCTCGATATTGGCCTGCTCCAACCGACGATTTTTGGTTTCCATGGCTTCATTCTGATCGATCAGCAGGCGGTTGGTTCGATGCTGATGATGACTGATCAGAATACCAATGATGAGCATGCCAATCAGTAGAACGCCCATGATAATGGACTGGTAGTTTTTCCGCCTTTCATCTTCATTCTTTTTCATGTCGATGATTTCCTGCTTTTTTTCCTTTATCTGACGGCCGGAAGCAAGCTGCCCTAGAATCGATGAATGGAGGATGCTATCCTGATCGTGCTGGATCAGCAACTGCTGGTAGGCAAAGGCCTTTTGAAAATTCCCTTGTTTCTCATAAGAGATGACAATGTCGCGATAAATGTCTTTTTCAAAAAGATCCTGCCCAAGCGATCTGATTTTTTGGAGGGTCTCTTCAAATTTGGCATTGCTCTGTTGGTAACGACCAAGTGCAGACAAAACATTGGCCTCCAGGAGCATACTCTCTGTTATGTCATCTTCATTGTTACTTTCCGCAGCCATGCGAATAGACTTTCGGGCCATTAACAGTGCGCGTTCAGGATTGCCTTTTTTCAAAGCCATTTCTCCCAGAAGGCGAAAAGCGTGGATCTGCAAGCGATGAAACTCCAGTGATTGAGCCATTTCAGATGCTAAAAGAATCTTTTCTTCTGCTTCTGCCAGCTTCCCAAGTTTCATAAGAACGGTGCCGATGTTCAGGTTACAAACGCTGATTTGGGTCGAATTGCCGTTTGCACGGGCAATTTGCTCGGCTTTTTCATAATAGACCAGCGCTGAATCCAGCAATCCATGCTCCTTAAGCGTTACCCCCAGGTTATTGTAAGCGAGTGCCAGGCGCTGTCGATCGTTATTTTGCTCATAAATGGTCAGCGCCAACAACTCATGTTTGACGGCATTGGCAACATCCCCGGTTTTTTGGTACAGAGACCCCAGATTGAGATGAATACTGCCATCATTTTCTGCCAGGTTCAGATCCGTGAGCATCTGATAGCTTTGCTGATACAGATCAAGCGCTTTCTGATATTGTCCCAGTTTTTGGTAAACATTGGCCAGATTGCCAAGGCCCGCAGCTTCCCTTTCTGCCTCTCCGGTTTGCTGATAAAAAGAGATTGCTTTTTGATAGTTGTCTTTAGCGGAATAATTATCACCTCGTATCTCCTGAACCGTGGCCATGACATTCAGGGCGTCGCCCCACTCGACCAAATGCGGTTCTCTTTGGGCCAGTTGAATGGTTGTACGGGCAGCGTCAGCGGCAACCTGAGGAAATTCTTCATAAACCTCCCACGCAAAATTATTGAGTGCGTACATCCGTTGTTGGATGTCCGGAATTTTTTTTAGCTCAGCAAGGCGTTTTTCGTAGTCTGTCGGAAGAGTTGCCCAGGCTTTTTGCAGACACAAAAGCATCAGGAACCCAGCAAACAGAATGCGCATTTTGTTCATGACTGCGGTTGAGTTCCTTTAAGATCGGATCTTTCCACGAGAAAGCATAAACAAAATTCGTAAAAGGCCTTTGTTTGATGATGAAAAGATGATAAGCGGATCAAATTATGTCATCAGACAAGGTATTCTGCCATCAGCCCTGCATTTGCGCAAGTGCTTCCTCTATTCTGCTCACCGGTAGCCGACACTGACTTTCCTGACAAACGTAGATCATACCGGCAGTCGATACACGATTTTGTAAAATTGGGAGACGACTGTCTGTTTCCGCCCCGGCAAAAATCCGATTGGGAGAATAATGAGCCGTAAATTCTTGCCGTGTCTCGTGAAGTCCAGGCCCCGTGATCGCAACTTCATAATGGGGAAAAAGCTGTGTCAGAGCCAGATTGGCCCAGTTTGCATGCCAGGTTGGGGTTTTGATGGTGGGCTCTTTCATATGACGCAGCATCTCCCGGGCCTGCTGAAGGTTTTCAGGCCGCCCAAATAAGAGCCCCAGCTTGAGCAGATTATGTGCCATGACGGAGTTGGAGGCCGGAATGACGTCGTCCTGACTCTCCATTTTTCGTCGAACCAATACCCGTTCCTGATCAGACGTATAGAAGAAAAAGCCTGTTTCCGGATCTGAAAAGTGGGCCTGAACGCTTTCCAGAAGACTCTCTGCGAATTGCAGATGGGCTTCATCGAAAAACATTTGATAGGCAGCCAGCAAGGCATCAATCAGAAAGGCGTAATCATCCAGAAAGGCAGGAATGCTGCGTTTCCCATTCTTATAGTTGCGGTAAAGCTGACCCTGATCCGCATCCCACATTTTTTCCTGAATAAAAGTGAGGTTGTTCAAGGCCATGGATTTTGCTTTCTCATGACCCAGCACCCGCCAGGCATCTACACAGCCTTTGGCCATCATCGTATTCCAACTACACAAGATTTTGTCGTCCAGACCTGGGCGTACTCTTTCTGTCCGTTTCTCCATCAGAGTCGCACGTCCCTGCGCCAGCTTTTGGGCTACTTCAGCCGAATCCAATCCCCAACGCTTGGCAAATTCTGCTTCTGTTTCCAGCGCGAAAAGTACATTGGTTTCTTCCCAATTACCCGGCTTGACGATGTTGTAGTAATCGCAAAATAGCTTCGCATCTTCACCCAGCAATTCGCTTACTTCATCTTTGTTCCAGACATAAAATTTGCCTTCTACTCCTTCACTGTCAGCATCTAAAGAAGCGTAGAAACCTCCTTCGTCTGATAATAGCTCTCTCTCTACAAAATTGACTGTTTGTTCAATAATGCGCGCATACAGTGGGTCAGCTTGTTGCTGATAGGCTTCGGCATACAGACTGACCAATTGACCATTGTCATACAGCATTTTTTCAAAATGGGGTACTTTCCAATATTTATCCACTGAATAGCGTGAAAACCCGCCTCCCAATTGATCGTATATGCCCCCCAGCGCCATGCGGCGCAGATTGAGACGAACGGCTTTCTGGAGATCATAATCCCGCATCAACTGTGCCGCCCGCAACATGAATGTATTGTTGACGGGGAGTGGGAATTTATTGGCGTTGACATTTCTGCCGCCCCACTCCTTGTCCATCTCATCAAGCCAAACTGTCTTGATCTGTGCCAGATCGGTCTGCTGAATACTGTGGGCGTCTGCCTCGGCCTGCGCCACCTGATCGTACTGCATCATGGCACCGGTGATTTCATCGGCATAGGCGGCAACCCGTGCCGGACTTTGCTGCATGTGCTCCGCCAGTTGGGTAAGAGCTGAGACCCAATTTTCCTTCGGATAATAGGTGCCACCATACACTGGGCGACCATCTGGCAGGGCAAAGGCGTTGAGGGGCCAGCCACCTCTACCCGTCAGGAGCATGACCGCATCCATATAAATCTTGTCGATATCAGGTCGTTCTTCCCGATCTACTTTGATACAGACAAAGTGCTCATTCATGATCTTTGCTACCTCTGCATCCTCGAAGCTTTCACGCTCCATCACATGACACCAATGGCAGGCCGCATAGCCAATGCTGATCAGCAACAATTTGTTTTCTGCTTTGGCTTTGGCCAGTGCTTCTTCGCCCCACGGATACCAATCAACTGGATTATGGGCGTGCTGGAGCAGATAAGGGCTGCTTTCCTGTGCAAGACGATTCATGAATGGAAGAATAAAAGTACCTGGAATCAGACGTTGACTTCGAACTCTCTTAAAGCTTCATTGAGAGAAACTTTCTTATCGGTAGAAGGTTTTCGCTTTCCGATGATCAACGCACAGTTGACGTTATAGGTTCCAGCCGGAAACTTTTTGGGAATGCTGCCGGGAATCACCACAGACCTTTCTGGTACATAGCCACGATATTCGATGGGTTCAGGACCAGAAACGTCGATGATCTTGGAGGAGCCGGTCAGGACCACATTGGCACCTAAAACCGCTTCTTTACCGACGCGCACCCCTTCAACCACGATGCTGCGACTCCCAATGAAGGCATTGTCTTCGATGATGACAGGCGCTGCCTGTACGGGTTCCAGTACGCCGCCAATTCCGACGCCACCGCTGAGGTGTACATGCTTTCCGATTTGGGCACAGGAGCCAACGGTGGCCCAGGTATCGACCATGGATCCGCTGTCTACATAGGCGCCAATGTTGACGTAGGAAGGCATCATAACCACACCTTTGGCGAGGTGAGCACCATAACGGGCAGTTGCCGGTGGCACCACCCGTACACCCTGTCCAGGGTAATCGCTTTTGAGCGCCATTTTGTCATGATATTCAAATGGTGCCAGTTCGATTGGCGCCATCTGCCGGATTGGGAAATAGAGAATGACCGCCTTTTTGACCCAATCATTGACTTGCCAGCCATCTGTAGTCGGCTCGGCACAACGAAGCTGACCTTTGTCAAGCTGCTCAATGACGGTTTCGATTGCTTCCCGGGTGGAAGTTTCTTTCAGGAGGGCGCGGTCTTCCCAGGCCGCTTCAATAATGGAGGATAAATTTGCCATGTGTACGTATGCTCAAAATCGGGCGCAAGTTACGTTTTTTCAAGGCATGAAAAAGAAAAACGGTAGCTCAATGGAGCTACCGCTGCTTTCACAAAAGGCATATATACACTTGGCGACAATACAAACTGAGTGGGCTGTTGATAAAAAGGATTACAAGAACAACAGCTATCGGTTATCATTAAGAAGTTGGATATTGAGAAAAGTCACAATTCCACAAAGAAAAACATGAGTCATCCCGAATTTTGGATGAGCCAATAATTCCAGGCATGACTCAGTGCT
>JBCBZF010000939.1:0-2909 GCA_039815525.1 Bacteroidota bacterium
AAAAAGTTTCTTCCACCCGCATCTTCTCGTAAGAAAGTGGATTTGTGAAGCCAACACCGACGTTTCCATTATTAGAAAGCGTCATGATCTCGTCGAATATTCCCGAAAACTGGTTGATCACATAGCGAAAACGTAGCTTGCCGCCGGAAGAACCCCAGCCTTGAATGAGATCTTCTGTTCCGCCATTGGCGACCAGATTGAATACACCAAATTGGTTGTTACGCTGGATGCGCAGTCCGTAAGGTCCAGCCCCCGGAGGAAAAGGTGCGGTGCCAATTGCAGCCCAATTGGCGGCAGGGTCAGTGATATCACCAAATAAACCAACAGGGCCGGTAGATTGGCCAAGTTCTCCGGCTGGTGTAGCAAACTGAATGGTGGAACCAGGCGTTCCGACCTGCGCCAGGAGAGAAACCGGCAGGCAAAAGGCAAAGGCTGCCAGCAAGCAGATGAGGGTTGACTTTTTCATTTGAAAACAGATTAATTGTTTGTGTGGCGTACTCTATTAAGGCTTTTCTGCATTCGCCCGCTGGTTTACGCTTGGACACAATCCTGCCATTCGGATCCAGCAATGATCCAAAACATGAGACAAAAGGTCTTATAGGCGTCAAAAACGCCGAGCAGTAATCTTCGGTTCGAGTAATTCATTCCCCGTCAACTTCCGGTGAGCCTCCGGAGTATCCTGTCGAATCGAAAGTCGTACGTAAACCAGCCTTATGTCAGTCTTCTGTAGAGGTTGCGAACTGACATATAGTGAACTTTATAGATGAGTAAATTGTTTTGAAAGCCAATAAAAACCCGCCCCCAATCATTGGAAAGCAGAAAATATCAGAAAACATATTGTAATCATATGTCCTGCCCATCTTACATTTTAAACCGGAACTGTCTATTCCGAATGGGACAAAAAGCCAGAGTACGATGCCTTTGTCACGTTTTGCAAACTGTTCGGGTCTTCACTCGACATTTTTACCAGTTATCCAGAAATGAAATGGGTTGGGGAAATATTGGGAAGTAAGACGGTTTTATGTGCCCAAAGCATTTCATGTTCGGTATAAACATAAGTTCTGCATAAATTCATACGGACACTTTTCCCTTCTCTGTCAATGGGCAAGTCCGTTTTAGCAAATGACTGTATCACAATGTCAGATCTCGCGATTCTCAAAAAAATAGAAGGTTTCGAACACATTCCCGAAACACAACTTCAATGGCTGCTGGATACAGGAGTCGAACACCGTTCTGAACAAGGAGAATATCTGTTTAAAGAAGGTGATCCGGTTGATGAGATGATCGTTATTCTCGAAGGAGAGTACGTCTTCAAAGTTTCCCAAAATGGCCAATTTAGGATGACTGGCCGCTTCGAAGCACCAGCGGTAACAGGCTTGCTCCCATACAGCCGGGCCACCACTGCACGCGCATTTGCTCAGGCCATGACCCCCTGCCGTTTTCTGATGATCAACCGGAAGTTTATGCGGGAGATGATTGTGGACTGCGAAGACGTGACCCGGGCATTGGTTCACATGATGAGCAATCGGGTCCGGCGTTTCACCCAACTGCAAAGACAAAATGATAAAATGCTGGCGCTGGGGAAGCTATCCGCAGGGCTCGCCCATGAATTGAACAATCCTTCCGCCGCCATCGTACGATCTGCCCAGATGCTTTCCCGCCATTTGAAATTCCTACCTGAGAATTTCAAGAATGTGATCAAAATCAGGACCACAGGAGAAATTGTTGATCAGATCAATGATGTCCTTTTCAGCAAAGTAGAAGAGGGCGTACAACACTTGACCATGCTGGAAAAATCCTCGCAAGAAGATGATTTACTAGACTGGCTGGAAGACAACGAAATCGACAACGCGGAAGAAATCACTGAAAATCTGGTAGACTTTGGTTTTCAGGAAGATGAGCTCGATGACATGAAAGACGTACTGCGTCCCGAAGACCTGGGCCCAGTGGTCAATTGGCTTAATCAGGTTCTTACCACCGAGCGCCTCGTATCAGAGATTGAGGAGGCCTCCCGACGGATCAATGATCTGGTTTCCTCTGTCAAAAGCTACACCCACATGGACCAGGCGCCCGAGAAAAAGCCGACTGACATCCATGCTGGAATTGACAATACCATCACGATGTTGAACCACAAACTCAAAAAAGCCAATATTGAGGTGGTCAAAAAATATGATGCAAGCATACCCGAAGCCCGCATATTGATCAGCGAAATGAACCAGGTCTGGACCAATCTGATCGATAACGCCATCGATGCGATGGAGAAAAGCGACACCAAAACGCTGACCATTTCCACTCGAAAAAATGGTGATTTCATCAATGTGGATGTAGAAGACTCAGGCAGTGGGATTCCGGAAGAGGTGATTAGCAGAATTTTCGATCCATTTTTTACCACCAAACAAATTGGGAAAGGAACTGGGATAGGGCTCGAAGTTGTCCATCAGATCATCACCCAACAGCATCATGGTTCTGTAGACGTGGCTTCTCAGCCAGGCAAGACTGTTTTTACCATTTGTTTTCCATTGGAAGAAGCATAAACCCAAGATGAAAAAACCAATCATTTTCCTGGTCGACGATGATCCTGCGGTTCTCAAAGCCGTGAAAAGAGACGTTCGGGCAGAGTTTCGAAAGTCCTACAAGATTCTCGATACACAGTCCGCCAATGAAGCCCTTGAGGCCCTGGTAGACTTAAAAAACCGGGGAGAAACCGTGGCATTGTTTCTCTCCGACCAGCGCATGCCTGAGATGTTAGGGGTAGAATTTCTGGAACAGGCCAAAGAATTTTATCCAGCAGCCAAGCGCATTTTGCTGACCGCATATTCTGATACAGATGCCGCTATCAAGGCCATCAATGATGTACAGCTGGATTATTATTTGCTCAAGCCCTGGGATCCACCAGAAGAAAAACTGTA
>JBCBZF010000145.1:0-9147 GCA_039815525.1 Bacteroidota bacterium
CTTTTTATTTGCGATAAACATACACTTTTTCTCGATGGCGGGGAAGGTAAAAATAGCGGTGGCTTTACATTTAGAGCCAGCGCCCTGGATCATGCAAGAACGAAGCAAAGTGTGTTTATATATGTCGGTAGGGTATCCTTACCCTACTCTACACATTGATGCGCTTGCTAATTACGCTGGTCTTTCCCCCACATCAAAATGCTTCTGAGATTATCTACATATTTCGTGGTGGACATACGCAACAGATTGACCTTAAAATCAGCTCGGTTGACGGCTATCGCAGTTTTGGCCTTGACGAGTTCCGTGCGGGTGTCAAGCGCAACCATGGCCTGACCAGAGCGGGCTTCCACTTCAAAGGATACCACCCAATCATCTGGGATAACCACCGGTCGAACTGTCAGAGAGTGGGAAGCAACTGGTGTTATGGCAAAGGTCGAAGCAGAAGGAAAAATGATCGGACCGCCACAGGAGAGGCTATAAGCTGTCGACCCGGTCGGGGTCGCAATGATGATTCCGTCTCCCCAATAGGAGTTCAGATACTCTCCATTGATGTAGGTATGCACCACGATCATCTCATTGGTGTTGCTTTTATGAATGGTGAGATCATTGACACCGTAGTGATTGTCGCCAAACAAACCTGGTGGATCGGAGGCGACTGACAACAATGAACGACTGTCAATCCGGAAGAGTCCCCGACTCAACTCTTCAGTAGCCATGATCAACTCCTGCTGGCGGACGCTGGCCAGATAGCCAAGTCGCCCAAAATTGACGCCCAGGATTGGCTTTCCCACATTCCCTGCAAAACGAACCGCTTCCAATACGGTTCCATCTCCACCAAAGCAAAACAGGAAATCATTCTCTACAATCTGATCGGCTCGCTCAAATACTTTGGGAGGATGTTCGGCAAATATTTCCGGCAGTTTCTGTCGTAGCTGCTCTGCATATTGTTGGTAGAGGCTAAAGACAATGCCTTTCTCCCTGCAATACAAAAAGAATTCTGCCAGACGCTGCAAGTCAGTGTTATCGGTGATCCGGCCAAATATGGCAATCTTCATTTGATGGGAACTGTGGCATTGACATACACCCCAGACTGTCCGAGGTGATTGCGGGATAGTTCAATCCGCGCCAACATATCATAAAATCCTATCAGATTCAAACCCATCCCATATCCAATCAGCCAGCGATTTTTGAGGTGAAGGTCCTGATTGCTAAAACTGCTGTCCTGCACCCTGCCGGTATCGCAGAAAGCACTCAGGTACAGCCCAAATGGCATATCCTGAAACTGGCGAAAAGGAATCTGTTTGATATGGATGATCCGGCGGGGAAACAGAGCATATTTCACCTCTGCTTTGTTCATGTTCACAAAGGTTCCATCAATGGCAAATGGCTCATAGCCTCTCATCTCGGTACTGATCCCGGGAAATCCCCGGCGATTGATCCCGATGAAACTTTTTTCCCAAAAAGGAATGGAATCACCCAGGGTGTAGACCAAATGAAAGCCATATGCAACATTCCATCGTTCATTCAGCGCAATATGCTGAGACCAGGTACCGCCAATTTTCATAAACGCGGTGGTCGCGGCCCCACCTCTTGGACCGGCCGCCCGAAACAACAATTGATATTTATAGCCTGACAATGGAAAGCTGCGAATGTCGCGATGATCATTGGCGTAGGTCAACAGCAGGGTTGGATATTGCTCTCGTCCATCAGGTTGTGTGATCAGGCGAAGAGGCTGATCATTGAGGCGAAAATCATATAGGCTGTCGGCAAAACGATATTGCTGATAGCCGATTCTCACATCAAGGTTTTCATACTGGGAGAATCGTTTACGCAAGCCTACATCAAAGCGGAAGGACCGCTGTAGGGGATCGGTTTCCACCCTACCCCAGCGTACTTCGGCTCCTTCGGTCCCTAAAATCACTTCCTTTTCCCGCAAATACTGTCCTGCCAGCAGGAGTTCGAGATTCTGTTTGCGAAAAAGTGCCGGTGTCGAAAAGGAAACAAACAACTTTTGGGTAAAGCCCAAATGGCCCGAAAAAGCAAGGGTCTCGTTGCGCCCGGTCAGATTACGCCATTGCAAGTTCAGCCCCACCACTGAGCGTCGGAGTTCTCCCCGAAACAATGCCCGAAGGGCGTCATAATTATTCCGCTCCTGAATCCTGAAAATGGGTCCGCCCAACAAATACCAGCGCTCGGTCAGGCGCAGGATAATATGTACTTCCTGCCCGGCAACCAGCGGCTGCACCACGACCTGATTGAAGAGACCAAGGTTGTAAATATTCTTTTGGCTTTGGGCGACTTCTTTGGTGAGTTGTGCGAGGCTGAGGGTATCCCCCTTCTGAAAGGTAAGCTCCCGCAGCACAATCCAGGGTCGGGTTTTTTTCGCCCCTAACAGGGAAATGGTCGCCACTTTTACAAGCAAATTTTCGGAAACTGCATCAGGCTCCGCCACAGGAGTCTGCGCAATGATTGGCTCGCAGATGCAAAGAGCAAGGACAAGCAAGCTCATCTGTAACCACATGAACGTCATACACGGCCTGATCGGATTGCGCTTTTGCATTTTTCAAAAAGTAAGCCCAGGGCAACGAAGTTGCATGCAAAGGGACAAAGACGCAAAGATTTTACAGATAGAGTTGTGTATGGATCCTACATGTCCAGATATTTCATCAGTGCATCCAGGTTACGACGCAGGTCATCACGTGGAGCTGCTTTGTGGTAAATTCGGACCACTTTGTATTTGAATCGCTCAAAACTGGCCACCACCCGACTCAAGTCTTCGACATTGAGTTTGAGGGTCAGGAGCATCGCAGGCTCCCCTGGCTGTGCAGAAGATAAATACAGGCTGAGGACTTTTGCATCGGCCGATTCCACAATCCGGCCAATTTCTGAAAGGACATAACTGTTAGCAGGGATCTCCAACACCAGGATGCCGCCCGGCTCGCTTACCGCAAAGAGCCGTCCCAAAACCTGGATCATGTCTCGCAGGGTAATTACCCCCATGTACACATTTTCCTCGTCCAGGACTGGTAGTACTTCCAGACGATAATTGACCATCATTTCGATGGCGTCATAAATATGATTCCCGTGATGGATGAAGGCACCGTCCCAACCAGAATAGCGGATTTCGCCTACATTTTGGTTGAGGTCTGTGGCGTCGAGAATATCGTTTTCTGATACCAGGCCTTTGTATTGGCCATGGTCGACGATGGGCAAAGAATTTAGTTTGAATTCTCCCATCCAGTCCAGCGCACGCGCAGCAGAATCGGTTGATTTAACGGAGGGGAGTATATCTGATATCAGTTCACGAACAATCATTTGGTCAATAACTCGAAATGTCTTTGCAGGAAGCCGTCCAGCACGGTATTAAAAGTGTCTGGTCGTTCCATCATCGGTGCATGCCCACACTGATCAATAAAATGTAATTCAGTCCGTGGCATCAGTCGATCAAATTCGTGCGCAACCCGGGGCGGGGTAATATTATCATTCAGTCCCCAGATTAACAGGGTTGGCACCTTAATGTTTACGATATCTTCCCGCATATTGTGTCGCTGGGCCGAACGCGCAATTTTAAGCACCCGTAAGGTTTTAAAGTTATCGTTTACTATTTCAAAAACTTCATCTACCAGGTTCTTGGTTGCCATGCGTGGAGAAAAAAATGTAAATGCGACCCTTTCTTTTACGTAATCGTACGAACCACGTCGCGGAAAACCATTCCCCATACCTGACTCAAACAGGCCAGAACTTCCTGTCAATACCAATGAACGCACTTTGGCAGGATACCGCAAAGCATATACCAGACCGATGTGTCCGCCCAGAGAATTTCCCAGCAATGTAATTTGCTCGAGCTTTTTGAAGGCAACGAAATCAGCAATAAAGCTGGTCAATCCATCAATGGTTGGGTCAATTTGGTTCTTCTCATACAGAGGCATAATAGGAATGATGACCCGATATCGGTCGGAAAATCGGGACAGGACGGAAGAGAAATTGCTCAATGCACCAAAGAGGCCGTGCAGGATCAGAATGGTCGGACCCTGGCCTTCTTCAACGTATTGAAAACCATTCTCTTGCTTGATGTCTGGTTTCATCGTCATCGCGGCTAATAGGTGGTTCGCTTGCCAGAAGCGGGCAGCAAATTAGAGATTTTTGCCCTAATCATAAGGGCTAGCACAACAGATCGCAAGTCAAGGGGCCACTCAGGGGAGAGAGATTGCGCAATCCGTCAAATCTTTTCGCAAAAAATCAGGCAGTCTTTTCAAACAAAAGGTGAATTAACGGATGGCTCGGGGTTTTTCGGCTGGTTGTGGCTCGGTCGTAGGGGCCGAGGGAGCTTTAGGGTTGGTCCCGATACCGGTTTTGTTCAGTTGTTGGTTGACTTCGCGCAGGGCGTTTACGCCCACCCCAAGGGTGTAGCGGGCAAAACTTTTGACATAAGGGTACAGCAGGGAATTATTGGTGTCGTTTTTGGAAGGCAAGTTGACGTAGCTCAGCAGGATCAGTGCCAGACTGAGGACCAGGGTGGAGACCAAGCCCCCCAAAAGGGAGCCCAGGGCTTTGTCAATGCCAATGTTGAGTTTATCCAGACCTTTGGTGACATATCCAAGGATCGCATTGGCGATGATGAAGACGGCCACAAATGCAGTTGCGATGCTCAGAATCCGAACCATTTGACCGGACATCTGAACGTTGAGCGAATCCAAATAAAATCGTTCTGCAATCCAATAAAGCCTGGCCCCACCGATAATGGCCAAACCAATGGTTAAGAATCGGGCTGCCCCTTTGACAATCCCCCGTTTGGAGCCAATATACATGCCACCCAGGATGATGGCGATAATGATGATGTCAAGTGCGGTCAGCATAGCGTATGTGGTTCGTTTTGGCCCGGACTAAATCGTTAATCTATCTGAATGCTTTCAGAGAAAGAGGCAATCAATCGGTCTTCTACTGGCTAAGAATGTCTTTCACCAGTTTAGAGATGACTTTCCCATCGGCTTTTCCAGCCATCTTTTTGGTGGCCATGCCCATGACTTTCCCCATGTCTTTCATGGATGAAGCCCCGACCTGATCGATGATTGCTTTTACCTCAGCTGCGATTTCTTCTTCAGAAAGCTGCTTAGGTAAATAATGTTCGATCACTTCCAGCTCCTCCGTCTCGGTTTGCGCCAGATCGTCGCGCCCATTCTCCCGATATTGATTCGCAGAATCACGACGCTGTTTGGCCTGTTTGATCAATAGCTTCATCTCTTCATCAGCACTCAGATCGCCTTCCCGTCCTTCTGCCGTTTCGGCCAGCAAAATCGCTGATTTGATGGCGCGGAGCGCACGCAGACTGGCTTGATCCTTGGCCTTCATAGCCGTTTTGATGTCATCGTTGATCTGGGTCTTCAGACTCATATTTTCTTCGAGTATTGATTCAGCTCAAAGTTAATAAAGCTTTGGCATTCAAGTCAAAAGGAAATCTATAAATACTTTAAGAGTTCGTCTACTTCGGTCTCTTTTCCAAAATATTTCAGCTTTTTCCGGCCAGGTTGGTAGAGATAAATGTTCACCGCATCATCTGAATAGCCAAAATAGGCCTCAAATTGAAAGTTCAGGTCTTGCAAAAAGTGGACATCCTGAATGGTGGTTTCTTTGAAATGTTTGTCCCGGAAATTTTGTACCGGCTCTTTTTCCGGCTCAATGGTTACAAAGACAAACTGCACATTTTCAAGTCTTTCTGCTGCTTCAGAAATCCACCCAGCTTGCTTGTCGCAGTGATCGCAGTATGGATCAAACAGCATGATCATGGCTGGCCGTTCTGCATCCAGTTTGCCTTGGCTAAACGCATTCCCTTCCAGATCGAAAAAAGAAAAAGCAGGGATTTGGGCCTGGCTACGATTCACAAAAGCCATGAGGACAAGTACAAACAGGACAAATATTTTTCTCATTTGAATCAGATTAAGTCAATGCTCTTTGGTTGCCACCAGTGAGGAAATGTATCTGTTTCCTACCTCACCTTTAACGCAAAAATACACATTCGGGATATGTCGACAGCAAATTTTAGACGAAGACATTCCAACATTCGGATTCAATGAGCCATCACAAAGAGAGACCCATTTTGCGAAAGTTGGAAGGAAGGCGGATTTTTTCACATCTTCGGTCAGCATTCTCAGTATATGAATTCACCCAAATATGGCATCATTGCCGCCGGACACCGGGAAACCGCAAAAGCTGGCATGGCAATGCTGGAAGCTGGTGGCAATGCTTTTGACGCTGCGTTGGCAGCAGTTTTTGCCTCCTTTATCGCCGAACCTTCATTGACTTCCCTGGGAGGTGGTGGTTTTATGACGGCAGTTCCTGCGCAAGGTCAGCCCTGCTTATATGATTTTTTTGTGCAGACCCCCCTGGTCAAACGCCCGATAGAGGAACTGGAGTTTGTCGAATCACAGATCAATTTTGGTACCACCGTCCAATTGCAATACATCGGCAAAGGATCGGTGGCCGTACCGGGCTGTCCGGCTGGCCTCTTTGCCGCTCATGCAGATTTGGGTAGTATGCCGATCACCGAGATCGCCGAACCAGCCATCCAACTGGCCCGGCAGGGTGTAGAGATCACCCCCTATCAGGCTTACACCATCAGTATTTTGGAGCCAGTGGTTCTGTTTTCGAAAGCCAGCGCGGAGATTTATGGGATTGATGGACGTCTGGTCGGGGAAGGCGAACGGCTTCGGAACCCAAAATTGGCTGATAGCATCGCGTATTTGTGCAAAGAAGGCGTCCGGGAGTTTTATGAAGGTGAAATGGGGCAAGCCTTTGCACGCGACAACGCTCACCATGGTGGCAGTGTCAGTCTGGAAGATTTACAGGCTTTCTCCGTCATAAAGCGAGATCCTTTAGCATATCAATATCGGGACCATCTCTTTTTAACCAATCCCCCACCCAGTGCAGGAGGCAGCATGATCAGCTTTGGGCTGGCCTTGCTGTCTCAATCAGAGAATGTGCCTCCAAATGACATGGCGCGCATCCGTCACCTGGCAGGAACCATGCGTGGCATGGAAGAATTTCGCAGTGCACATTTACAAGCAAAATTAGCGGAAGGCTTTGATCCGTCTGCATTTTTAACGGACGCATTTGTGGCACAAGAAAAGCGACAGATTGACTGGCTGGGGAATACGACTCATATCAGCGTCATAGATACCAAGGGGAATGCCGTATCGGTTACGACCACGCTGGGAGGCGCCTCGGGCCAAACCATTCCTGGTACCGGCATTGTTACCAACAATATGTTGGGCGAGACAGACCTCCACCCAGGTGGACCCTACGGCTGGGAACCCAACCAACGGGTTCGTTCGATGATGTCCCCCAGTGTGGTGCTACGTGATGGCAAGCCAGCCATGGTCACGGGTTCTGGTGGCAGCAGTCGGATTCGCAGTGCTATTTTACAGGTTTTGTCCAATTTAATCGACCAGGGCATGTCTGTGGAAGAAGCAGTCCGACATCCACGCCTGCATTGGGAAAACCACATTCTCAATCTCGAACCGGGTCTGGTGGAGAGCAATCAGTCGATAGACCTGGCTGGGACAGAGACAATTCGCTGGGCGGACCGGAATATGTTTTTCGGTGGGGTCCACACGGTCAGGCAGACTGCCGACGGCAGGCTTGAGGGTTTTGCGGATGCACGGCGGGATGGATTTTGCCTTTGTCGATGAGAGGATCTTATTTGATTTTTATGCAAATTGAAGATTGAATCTTCAATTTGCATAAAATGATTTCACGAACAATCCGCCCATATTTCGAAAATCGGTTGGAAAAGTTTCCCATTATTTCTCTGACAGGACCCAGGCAGTCAGGAAAAACAACCCTGCTTCGTCATGCTTTCCCAGACTATACTTACCTCAGTTTAGAAGATCCAGACATACGCGAGTATGCAGAAGAAGACCCTAAAGATTTTTTTAAACGCAATGCTGATAAAGTCATCATTGACGAGGCACAGAAGGTCCCAAAATTATTTTCCTATATGCAGGGCATCGTTGATGCTGTCCAACAACCCGGACAATTTATTCTATCTGGCTCGCAGAATTTTATCTTACACCAGAAGATCAGTCAAAGCCTCGCTGGCAGAGTCGCAATCTGTAAGTTACTACCCTTTGACTTTTCCGAAGTAAGAGGAGAATCCTTGTTACCAGATGACTGGAAGGAAAGCCTTGTCAATGGCTTTTATCCCAGGATCTTTGATTTTGGGATTCCGCCACAAGAATTTTATCCAGCTTATATCGAATCATATGTTGAAAGAGATGTAAAAGAGATTGTCAATGTCCGGAATCTTACTCTCTTTCGTAATTTTGTCAGGCTTTGTGCAGGTAGGATCGGGCAAATTCTTAATCTTTCTTCCCTGGCGAGCGACGCTGGTGTTTCCCACAGTACAGCACAGGAGTGGGTTTCTCTATTAGAAAGCAGCTATATCCTGTTTAGACTACCACCTTATTTTCGAAATTTCAGTAAACGATTGATCAAGAGTCCGAAACTGTACTTTTACGATGTCGGTCTCGCGGCCAGTTTACTCTCAATCAAAGATTCTGATTCCCTTAGTACTCACTATCTCCGGGGGAATTTATTCGAAAACCTGATTGTTGCAGAGATGATGAAAAGAAAATTTCATCAGGCAGAATCCGCTGATCTGTATTTCTGGCGAGATAGCAATGGGCGCGAATTGGATTGTATGGTTCCCGAATCTGATCGTCTACATGTATATGAGATCAAATCCAGCACCACTTTCAACAAAGACTTCCTGAAAGGTTTCCATTACTTCCGCAAAGTTGCAAAAGAGACAGTCGCTTCGGAGACCCTGATCTATGGTGGGTTTGACGAAATGGAACGGAATGATGTATCAGTGAAAGGATGGCAAAACTGGTAAATGGATTTATACAAATTCAATTTGCATAAAATATTCTGCTCAATCAGAACCAATTTTTCCGATACACATTGCGGTGATTGGCCCATACCTGATCGTTTTTGGCCTGAATCAGCCCCGCCGAATAGTCTTTGATCCGCAGCAACTCAATCCCAAACTGTGAGATTTCAGGGAATAACAAAGAGTTGGCCTGAAAATGCCACCACTCAGAACTGAGGTACATTTTTTTGCTCTGACGGGTAAAGGAGCGCCTGGGTCCA
>JBCBZF010000789.1:0-3538 GCA_039815525.1 Bacteroidota bacterium
ACCGGGTGCAAGGGAGTCGAATACATTCGGGAGATCAAAAGGGCCGGGATTCAGGGAAAACAAATAGGGCCCTACTCCACCCTGTCCGCCTAGCGCAACCAGCCCATTGGCATTGCCAAAACAGTCCACATTCCGTTGCTCAGACACCAGCATTTCCAGTAAACTTGGCTCTGAGATTTGGGCCGATATGGCTGTTTGACAAAGGCTATCATCCTGAATGCTTAGCTGATAGCTACCAGCCGATAGATTAAAAAATGCACTATCAGGCTGAAATGGCCCTGTATTCAGGGAGAATTCGTAAGGGCGGGTTCCACCTATGCCTTGCAGGCGCAGGAAGGCGGTGCTATCGCCAAAACAAGCGACATTGGCCTGCACCACATTCAGCAGTTCCAGACTATCAGGCTCTTCGATTCTTATGGTTCTTTGGTCCACACAATTGCTGTCATCTACTACTGTGAACAGATACTCACCAGCAGCCAATCCCATGAATGTGCTATCTGAAACAGCGGGCAGACTATCGATTGAGAACTGATACGGCAGCGTTCCGCCCATTGTGCTGAGAATCGTTCCACCTGTCTGGTTTCCAAAGCAGTTGACATCGCGGTGAAAACCTTCTCCCAAAACCAATGAATCAGGCTCAGTCAGACTCAGCATAACGGTATCAGTACATAAACTATCATCTCTGATAATCACTGCATACGCTCCGGCTCCTACATTTACGAACAAACTGTCAGGGCCAAACATCATCCCATCCAGGCTATAGGTATAAGGCAAACTGGCACCACTTGCAGCCACTGCAATCCAGCCGGTCTCATTGCTATGACAATCGATGTTTTGAGAAGCGACCAGTGATGCCTGCAATTGACTTGGTTCAAAAATTTCAAAGGGAATGGGTACCCGGCAGGCATTGGCATCCAGAAGGATGATGGTATCCTGTTGCGGAGCGAGATTGATCAGTTGATTGGTATTGTTGAAAACGACACCATCGAGGCTATAGGAATAGGGAGGACTGCCACCACTGCCTTCCAACCAAATGATGCCATCATTCTGACCAAAACAGCTTACATTTTTTTTGGTCAGGATCTGGCCAAATAATCCCGTTGGGGAAGCAATCGTATCAGAGACTTTGACCAGACAACTATTTTGATCGCGTACAAAAACGGTATAATTGCTGCCGCCCAAACCGGAAAATGTACCATTGTTTTGATAGTTAAAACCGCCATCAATCGAATACTGATAGGGTGTGGTTCCACCAGTAGCTCCTACCGTGATCGCCCCATTGGCATTGCCAAAGCAATCTACATTTTGCAGGTTCAGGACACTGGCCGAAAGTGGTGCCCCCGGACCATCAATGATCACATCCAAACTGTCGGTACAGCCGTTTCCATCGACCACCCACACCAGATAATTCCCAGGGCTTAGGCTGTCGATGCTGTTGCTGTTTGCCCCGGCAGATGCATTTTGTAACAGATTCCCCTGATCATCTTCCCATTGGTAGTCAAAAACCGGACTGCCTACCACGCCGACGGTTGCTACACCATTATCATCGCCAAAGCAATCAACATCATCTGTCGCAAGACTGAGGGAAAAAGCGTGCACCAACACACTCATTTGGTCGGTATTTGAACAGCCTTTGTCATCTGTAACTGTCAGGGTAAAATTGAAGGTCCCCGGATTGTTTGGCGTAAAGACAGGCGTAAGTATAGCAGGATCGCTTAGTGCGGCAGCCGGACTCCATTGATATAACTGCGCCTGATTGTTGAGACTCCCAATTTGTATGCTTTCGTTGATACAAACAGAGGTATCGATGCCAGCATCTACCAGCGGCAATTTCAATACGTTGACCCGAATCGAGTCAAACCCGGTACAGCCAAATTGATCCGTACCTTCCAGGATGTAGACAGTCGTATCCAGTGGCGTGACCGTCGGTGTGTTCCCTGCCACATTGCCGGTCATGGTAAACCAGTTGAAAGTCAGATTTCCCCCTGGAAACAATTGGACACTTTCTCCCTGACAAAGGGTAGTATCCATTCCGGCAAGTGGTTTCGGCAAGCTTCGTTCCGTGACTTCAAAGGTGTCCACAAATGATTCGCAGACCGTACTGATCACCCAGTAGATCCCGGGCTGATCCACAGCAAGAGTCGCGCCAGTAGAACCATCGCTCCACACATGGGTTGCTTCCTGATAGGCGGAAACATCCAACAACACAGAATCTCCTTCACAGAAATAGGCTGTCTGATTGGGTTGATCAATGATTTCCGGTGTAATTTGAAGGCTGGTCGAATCATCGGTTGGGGCAGAAAAGGGATCATCTGACAGAACAGAATCTCCCAAAAAAGATGGCAATCCATTGAGCAATGCCTGCATTCGATAGGTTCCGACGGCCCCGCTATCCACCAACATTTCCAGAATCAGGGTATCGATCCCAACCGCCAGGGTAACATTGTCGAGACTGAGCTGATTGGTTCCGGTTGCACTCACCACATTGCCTCCGAAAGGATTGGATAGGATTTGGTTGATGATCAGGGCTGAAGGAAAAGACTCGTCTATGGTCATGCCAGGCTGATCTACACCAGTATTATTGGCTATTTCCAAATACAGCAATATGGTTCCGCAGGGGGTGGTATCGGCTGGTTGTGCCCATTGATTCATTTCTATGGTATAGGGACAGGAACAACCATCATTGGAACTGGCGCCAGGTCCAGTCGTTACTGCCGTCAGCACACCAGTGTTTTTGTTGATGTCAAAAAATGTATTCTGGGTAAATCCGTTCGTTGGTTGTCCATAGGCATGCAAGACACCAAAGGCATCAAAGTACATCGCCCCCAGAACCGAGGCCCCCTGATTAGCGGGAAAAGACTGGGTATCGACTTCACCATTGGTTGGATCGATGGTGATCAATCGCCGATTGTTGACATCATAGCCATATAAAATTCCAGTAAAGGGATCGAAGGCTACATCTGCGGAAAAGGTCAGCGGAGAATTAGCGGAATTAAGCTGGGTAAGGGTCAGTTTGGTAACAGGAAAGTTGGGGTCTGTCAAATCAATCAGTGCCAACTCCCGGTCAATGTTTTGTTGATCCCGGCCAATAACGGCTAAAAAATTCCCGTCGGGGGTCACATCTCCGGCCACATAATTATAAATGGGAGACAAGGCTGTGGTTGCCTGGTACACACCAATGCCGTCGGTTCCAATGCGGTAGAGGTCAAAATTACCGGGATTGATGCCGTAGATGTAGCTGTCCGTTACCCGGAAGCCGATCGAATTGATATTGGCCCCGGAATTGGGATTTGAGAAGCCATTGAAGACCACATTCCCGCTAATGGGATCAACCACGACCCGGTAAAAACTGGTCAATGCATTTCCACCTGGCCCAAGGGACAAAAAGAAATCACCATCACACACAAATGGGCCTTGCCCAAAAGTCCAGGAGGGCAATAAGACCACAATAAGGAAGAGTAGCTTTCGCATCATGCGTAGTAGTTTGTACAGTCCGGACCAAAGAATTGGTCAAAGGTTTAATCCAATAAAAAACTTA
>JBCBZF010001204.1:0-1997 GCA_039815525.1 Bacteroidota bacterium
AGCTATACCCGCAGCACCAATCAACTGGCAAAATTTGCCAATGACGGCTCCCAGTTCAGGCAACTGATCTATCAGCCGGTGCATCAGGGGCAGGTTTCTGTTGGCTGGCAGCATCGCTTTCTGCGGCTGCAGTACGGTCAAAACGTGGTCGGCAAACGCTACACCACCAGCGACAATTTTGCCTCCTTACCGGCCTATTTTCTCGGCCACCTCAGCCTGACTGCCAACTGGCAGGCGGCCCAATATCGGATTCAATCATCTTTGCGCATCGATAATATCTGGAATCAATCTTACCAGGTAATCTCCGGGCGGCCCATGCCGCTACGGTCCATCAATTTTTCCTTATTGCTTCATTTTCACCAACAAAAAACATGAACAAACATTTGATTTGGTTTGCACTGGTCATACTGGTGCTGGCCGCTTGTGATAAAACTGATCCCGGTCCGAACAATATTGAAGGCTCAGTCCTGATCAACAATGAAGGCAACTTCCAGTCTGCCAATGCCAGCCTGGACGTGCTGGATCTGGAAACTGAGACCGTGTCCAGCAGTGTCTTTGCGGACCGAAATGGCGAAATGCTGGGCGATGTTTTTCAGTCCATCACCAAAATCGGCGAGAGGCTTTACCTTGTGGTCAACAACTCCAACAAAGTGGAGATCGTCAATGAATCTGACTACACCAGCGTCGCGACGGTAGAAGGCCTGACCTCCCCACGTTATGTACATGCCGTTTCCAATGACAAAGCCTATATCACCGACCTGTTTGGTGGTTCCATCGCGGTGCTCAATCTGAATACCAATACCATTGACAGTAGCATTCCGCTGGCTGGTTGGTCTGAGCAAATGTGGCAGAAGGGCGAGCGCGTCTTTGTGGCGCATCCGGGCAATGATTACCTCTATGTGATCAATTCTGCCAATGATGAAATTATCGACAGTGTACAAGTTGCACTAGGCGGCGGAGACCTGCGGGAAGATACCGATGGCAATCTATGGGTGCTCTGTTCCGGACAGTCTTTCAACAACATTGCCGGTGGTCTCTACCAGATCGATCCCGACAATCTCAGCGTGCTGCAATCTTTTGACTTCACTGCCAGCGACAGTCCCTCCGAACTGAGCATGAACGATGACGGCACCCGTCTTTACTACCTGCTCAATGGCGTGAAAAGCATGGCCATTACCGCCACCGCACTTCCCACCACCAATCTGATCGAAGGTTCTTTCTACGGCATGGAAATCGATCCTGAGACTGACTGGCTCTACCTCACCGATGCCAAAGACTTCCAACAGCGCGGTGATCTGCTGCGCTTCCAGGATGATGGTACCCCGGTGGATACCTTTGCGGTGGGCATTGGCCCTGGGGATGTGTTTTTTCCGTAGGGGCATCTGATCCTGATGGCAGCATCTCGTAGGGGCGTTTTGCAAAACGCCCCTACGAAAACAGCCTTTCAATGAAAGAAAGACGGCCATTCAGATCGACTGAATGAGCGTCGCCAATCCGAAGCTGGAAACCTTTGGCAAAACAGCAATTCTTTCTAAAAAAGCAAAAATCGCGTCAGTTGGCCCGAAGGGCTGGCTGGCGTTTTTTTTAGTCGTGAAAATGTATCGTAAGATCTGGCTTTGCTTCTGTTAACATCTCAATTGAAGCAGCCAGGCTTTCTTTTTGGGTAGGCGACAGATGGATCGCCCTTAGCTTTTCCAGGTCTTTGAGCGGCCCTAACTCTGAAATTTGGGTGTTGGTCAAATAAAGCTCTTGTAGTTGATTCAAGTCTTTGAGTGGCCCCAAGTCCGAAACCTTTGTATCATTGAGCCAGAGTATTTGTAATTGATTCAGGTTTTCTAGTGGCCCTAACTCCGAAACCTGTGTATTCCTCAGATCAAGATATTGTAATTGTTTCAGGTCTTTGAGCGGCCCCAGATCCGAAACCTGTGTATTGTCAATGTCAAGAAATTTTAGTTGCTTCAGGTCTTTGAGTGGCTCCAGCTCCGAAACCTTTGTAT
>JBCBZF010000062.1:0-12449 GCA_039815525.1 Bacteroidota bacterium
AAAAATCAAATCAAGGAGAAAATCCTTTTCCGCCTCATCTACTTCTCCCTGCTCTGCCCCATAGTGAAACACCACCTCGCCCTTTTGCCAGGGGCCGCCAATCTTTGCCAGCACCGCCTGATTGAGTTTTTCTGTCAAAGTAATTTTCTCATCCAGATCCTGACTTTCCAGAAAACGTGCAAACAATTGATAGGTCTCTGGCTGTTGTTGTTTCATCTGAAGCAATGCGCCCCGGAAATCGTAGGGATTCCATTGCGCAATCTTCATCCAGGCTTCCAGCAAATAAAAGACATTACCGGATAGGAAAAGCTGGGCATAGACCGGATCTTCATGGGCCCGGCCCTGAAATTTATCGACGATATGCTGGCGGATAAAACGCTCAAAGGCAATTTCGCCTTCCTGCATATGAGCTGGCGTCAGTTGCCAGTGTTGGCGAATGTGGGCCATCCGCGCTCCAATCTCTCCGGTCTCATCATACAAAATCTCAGACTGCGTCAGGACAGTATGATAATCACTCGGCACATGGTCTTCCCGCAAATCGGCCATCCGCATGATCCCGCAATCCACCGGAATGTCCTGGATGTGAAAGTGCAGGCCGACCAAAGGACTTTGGATATCGTCTTTGACAATCACATTCAGATCAAAATCACCACCCGCACCCATATCCCGATAATCCCGGCGACCATATTGAAGGATGCCCAGAATCTCCGGCTTTTGCTGCAAATGGAGGACAAATGCTTCTATGCTGGAAAAATCGGTTGCTTGCTGCATATTGTGTTAGCTGGTAAGCCCAATCTAATCATTTTAAAGACAGACTTAGGACGCAATGCTCATTAGGTCGTCTGCTTACGCAACACCCACCAACTGATCACCAAACTGCCTGCCATCAGGATGAAGGCCAGCAGGAATGAAGAACCGGGAAAAAAGAAGGGGGTGTCATCTTTGGTGGTGAAAAAGAAAATATTGGTCATGATCAGAGGACCAAAGATGGTGGTCAGGCTTTGAATGGATGTCAGGCCACCCTGTAATTCGCCTTGTTCGTCGGCTGGGACTTGTCCCACGAGGTAGGCCTTAAGAATCGGATCACATAAGCCGCCCAAACAATAGGGAATCAGGAACACAAACATCATCCAGGAAGCACTGGCAAAGGAAAAGAGCAGCATGCCCAGGGCGTATAAGCCAATCCCCAGATAAATGCTTCTTTGGGTGCCGAGCCAGTTCCCGATTTTCTGCGCAAGTCCCGCCTGTACCACGCCAATCAACAGACCGGCAAAAGCCAGGGACATCCCAATGGTGCTTTCGGACCACTTAAACCGGAAGACCGTAAAATAGGTCCAATTGGAATTGATCGCATGTGTCCCAAGATACAGCAGAAAGAGCGCGACCAGCAGCAGCCCAATCTGTTTGTAGTTGAACAATTGACTCAGGGTACCGATGGGATTGGCACGTTTCCAGTTAAAAGTGCGGCGATTTTCTGGCTGGAGAGATTCTGGCAGGATAAAATAGCCGTAAAGAAAATTGAGCAGAGAAACCCCGGACGCCACATAAAATGGAACCCGCAGACCGAGCTCACCAAAAATCCCTCCGATGAAGGGCCCGATGATGAAACCCAGACCGAAGGCGGCACCTAACATACCAAAATTCTGGGCGCGGTTTTCTTCCGTACTAACATCTGCGATATAGGCAGAGGCGGCTGAAAAGCTGGCCCCAAACATGCCGGCAATCACGCGTCCAATCAATAACCAGGCAAAATCAGGCGCCAGTGCCAGGATCAGATAATCCACGGCAAAGCCAAGCATGGACATCAGCAAGACGGGCCGACGACCATATTGATCACTCAAGCCACCCATAATCGGAGAAAAGAGAAACTGCATCAAGGCGAATGCCGTCAGCAGATAGCCCCCATAGGTACTGGCTTCATTGACCGGGATCTTGCAAATTTCTGACAGCAGACTGGGCAGGACTGGGATAATGATCCCAAAACCAATGACGTCCAGTAGGATGGTGATCAAGACAAAATAGACGGCTGATTTCTTGGGTTGGGCCATGCAGGACAGTTTGGTGTTCTGGGGACGAAGATACAATGAAATTATCTACGGGAATGTCTGGTCCAGAATTGATCAATCCCTGATAGTTTTCATCCACCTAATGCCTTCCAATACCAATGATTTTGTATGCTTCTTCATGAAGCGGTTGCATTAGCTTTCAGCACGTCTTTGAAAATTTAATTCCTGGTTTTACATTAAGACTTCTATCACGCCTAAGAAGCTGCCTACTATGGCACCCGACCAACAGCATCAGATTACTTTGGCACCTCCTCTCATGGCGGCTGCCGAACGACATCCAGAGATTTCTTCAGCAAGGGCATCAGGCACGTTCAATGGGCAACATTCCAAACGGACCATTTCTGATGGCAAGAAAGCCTCTCTCCTGCAAAGAAGGGCAAATCAATATGTAAGCCGTCAGCGACTTCCGCTGCAAATGCAGCTTGTCCAATTGAAGACCAGTGAAGCTGACCTGAGCGAGGTTGATGCCGACTTAAGAGAGGCAGCAAGAGCTGTCCTGGGCAGGGATTCCGGCAAAAGACTGGCCGCAGAATGCCAGGCGGACGGCAGGCCCGTCCTAAAGATTCGGAAATCTACCAGGCCAGGCTATCCGGCAACCGGTGCAAATTACAATTCGCAAACCAATACCATCCTGATTAGCCAGGAAGCTTATGATGGAGGACGGGAAAGGGTAGAAGGCCTGATCCGCTGGGAACTTCAAAATGCTGAATCTTCAGCGACCTTTGACGCAATCGCCGCCTCGGTGCCATCTCATGGGTCCGATTTTGGTCAGGCTGTTCACATGGTTTACCACTATGAGAAGACGGAATATCGCGGGCTGGTTCGCAATTTTCATGACGCAAAGAAAGAAGGCGTTCCTTTCCCCTGGGCAGAAAGTTTTGAAGCGGGACGATCAGCCAGATGGTCCAGTTTTTTTAAATACTTCAGTGAACAGGTTCAGAAACAACACTATATAGACAAATGGAGAGCACTTGGGAAAGGCGTACCAATGCTACAAGAGTTTGAGCATTTGCTCACTCCAGAGGACTATGAAGAGCATGACTGGTCAAGATCTGAGGCCGAAAAATATCGTTATGTTCCACCCGCGGGTGGAGTGCCTCTTGGGACGAAGGAATCGGCAAGTCTCATTTCCTTCGATGATGAAATGAATCGTAAGGCGGCAGATGCCAGAAAGACTGGAAAGATTGACGACATCATGGATTTATATGATCGGTCGTTAACTAGCGGGCCCACCACGGCGGCATCCTCCATGCCGATGGCAGGATTTAGTCGTTCCATGCGTCCATCCGCAGTGGCCGGAGGAGCAGCTTTGCGCCCCCCTGGAACGGATCCGTTTGCGGACTTGCTGAGCGGTTCGATGCCTGCACGAACAACCGTGGGCCGGACCACTGGAGGCGTAGCTTTGCCTCCACCGACCGCAGAGCCTTCTCCAAAGCCAGATCCATTTGCCAGTTTGCTGGATGGCATGCTACCCTCCCGAAAGAAAGAAGATGGGACAGGTGGGGTTTAAACTCTCATTGAGGCATTGATTGATACAGAGGAAGGTCCTGATTGTTTCGAAGATAAATTGCCTGAAAAACCTTATTGATCGAGAGGTATTTGGCCTTACCCGAGAATTGTCCACCAGTAATTACATAGTGTTCTGCCGATTCACAGCCTTTCTCCTGACACACTTTTTCACAATAAATGTGGTCCTCTGTAAACCATAAGATCTGCCCCTGCTCTGTCAATTGTGCGAAATGCGGGCGGCCTTTGGTGAATATGCCTTCTGCATCAAAGTGAAAGACATAGCCCAGAACACAGATTTTTCCATCCATTTTGACTACATAATTCCACCCAAATCCATCTCCGGTGAAGCACGTTTGCCAGGCAATCAGGCCATCATGCCGAACGTTTGGTTTTTGGACCCTGAGCCAATGATGTGAGACCAGGTCATCCCGCCAGTATCCATACCATGAACCAGAGAAAGACTGTAAAGCCTGAATGGCATCAGCTTCGGTGGGGACAATCGGTTGTGCGGGTCGCCCGGGATGAATAAAGGTTTCGGGATGTAGGTCTTGTTGCAGCGCATCCAGCCTTGCATCTGCATCCGGTGCAAATTGTCGGCAAAAAGCCTCCGCTTTGGCCAGACCCTCCTCAAACAAATACTGAAAAATTGGCTTAGAGACGCGGTACAAAGACATCTCTTCAGAATGGGCACAAAGGGAATCATAATCAGCGGCCAGTTGTGGTTGAAGCGGCTGAGAAGGACATACGGGAAGGGCAAGCCATACCCATAAAATGGATTGGAACATAAGGACCGTGTTGAATGTTGTTTTTTGTTTTGTCAGACTTCGATCACCACATTGCCGCGTTTGCGGCCGGTGTCGACGTATCGATGGGCAGCCACAATCTGATCCAGCGGATAGGAACGGTCAATGTGGACGATCAATTTCTTTTCGGCGACCAATTGGGCCAGATACTGCAAATCTTCTTCGCTCTGTGGGGGTGTTTCCCCGGAAAAAATCTTCTTGGCAGACGTCATCCGGGTCCAGATCATGGCTGGTTCCGGTACCGGGGTACTGATGTTCATGTAGGTCCCATCTTCGACCAGCAGATCATTGCAGATCACAAAAGGACATTTATCCACCGCCACCAGCACCACATCAAATTTTCCAATTTTCATGAACCAATTGTGCTGTTGATAGTCCACCGCTTCATCGGCGCCCAGGCTTTCCACCATATCAAAATTCTGGCGACTGCACACGGCTGTTACTTCCGCGCCCATCTGTCGCGCCAGTTGGATGGCATAGGAGCCGACACTGCCGCTGGCACCATAAATCAACATACGTTGGTTGGGTTGAATATTGGCTTTGCGCAGGTAATGCAGGGCGGTGCGCGCACCAGTAGGAATCGCAGCGGCTTCCTGGAAACTGATCCGTTCAGGTTTGGGGACAATCAATTCACTTTCCTGCATGCAAATATATTCAGCGTAGCCACCAAAGCGTTTGAGACTTTGGGCCAGAACGGCATCTCCGGGCTGAAATCGGTTGACTTCTGGACCAACCGCTTCCACCTCCCCGGCCAATTCGACACCCAGGATGGGGTTGCGGGGCTTATTGATTCCCAGTACCAGTCGATACGGCAAGCCAAAAGGTGGTGGAATGGTAAAGCTACGGATGCGAAAATCTGCATGGGTAACAGAAGTCGCCCTGGTTCGAATCAAGATTTCCCTGGCTTTGGGTTCTGGCTTTAAAATGTGGCGCATGTGCAAAACTTCCGGTCCGCCGTATGCGGTACAGATTACTGCTTTCATCTTTCAATCAGTTTATAGGTCAAAATTCGGATGTGTATGCCCCCGGTTCATTGACTTGGGTTAAGAAAGTTGGCCAGCCATCTGAAAAGGCGTAAGTTTTTGCCTCACGAATGAAGGCAAAAGGATTTTCTGCCCTTTCAGTCGATGAGACCGAGGGGTTTGAAAAGAGCTAAAAAGGGAGTTGTGGTGAATGAAAGGTAGGTGCGCAGACGACAGAGGCCAAAGGGATTCTGTCAGTCAGGAAGAGATGTCTGTGAGCGGGGAAAAAGTATCTGTGAGTTGAGCTGCTAATTTTCCTGATCAAATAGGCCCAACTGCCGATCTTCCGGCGGCTCTACAAAGCCCTTCATGGTCCGGCCACCATATTTCCAGGCATCCCGTCTTTCCTGCTCAAGGAGTTCGTCGACGCTGCGGTCCGTTTTGGCATCCTTTTCAGCCACCTGCGCCATCTTTGATAATTTCTGAATGGCTTTTTGTTTATCGGTCTGGCCGATTTTGGCGAGATCCACCGCTTTGCGGAGGGTGCTGATTGTCTCGTCATAGACATGGGTTGGGACGGGAAAAGGCTTCCCACCCTTGCTGCCGTGCGCGAAGGCGAAGCGTGCCGGATCAGAAAAGCGGCTGGGCGTGCCATGAATCACTTCGCTGACCAGGGTCAGAGATTGCAAGGTACGTGGCCCCATGCCTTTCAAAAGCAATAAGTCTTCGAAGTTTTTGCTTTGCTGTTCATGGGCCACTTGCAAAATCCCGCTCAGCCGCTTGAGGTTTACATCCTGGGGACGAATGCCTTTTTTCCCCGGCAGGATCATTTTACGGATTTCTTTCAGGTTTTTTTCCGGGTGCTCCTGGGTAATGTCTAAAATGCCAGATCGGGTTTCTTTGGCTTTTTCAGCCACCAGATTGAGGATCTCGCCCTGATTGGTGCCGCAGACAGCCGAGTGTGGTTCATTGACAAACGATTCCACATCTCCGGAGTGCCAGTGATAGCGGCGGGCGCTTTTTGCTTTGCCCTGCATGCCTTGCTGAACCACGGTCCAGTCTCCGTCTTTGCTCAGTAAAAAGCTGTGGATATAGAGTTGGAATCCATCTTGTACAGCGGTGTTGTCCACTTTGGCGACCAGTTTACTGGCCCGAGCGAGTTGCAGACCATCCAAACCCGTCGCATCACCAATGCGTTCCAGTTGAGCCGGGGTTTGCAGAGAGTGTTTGCCTTTGCCACCACAAACGTAGAGGCCCAGTTCATTGGCCAGCGGATTGAGGGAGCGTTCGAGGGCACGCAAAACGGCGGTGGTCACACCCGATGAGTTCCAGTCCATGCCGATCACGGCCCCAAAGCTTTGGAACCAGAAAGGATCGGACAGTTTGGTCAAAAATGTCTGATGGCCATACTCTACCAAAATCGCCTCCACGATGCCCTCGCTCATCTTGACCATTCGCTCAAAAAGCCAGCCGGGAATGTATCCGCCCATCAATGCCAAATCTGCTGATCCTGATTGTTTCATCGTTCCGTCATTCGGTCATAATTTTTCACCCGATTGACACTTTTTGCTTGATCAAAAAGTGTCCAGAAAATCAAAAAAATCCTATTCCTCCCGCTAGCCGCCCCAGTTCCCCGGATTTTTGGCCAACGCGCAATTTTTGTCCAGCTTTACTTTTGTCGCTTCCATTCCAGCAAATACCGCACACCAAAAGACCGATACGGCTCCCACATCACCGCAACACGCTTCATTTCTCTGGCCAAAGGTTGACTGGAATCAATCTCGTACACATCCTGCATCACTTTTTTGAGATGATAATCACCCGCTGGAAAAATATCCGGTCGGTTTAGGGAATACAGCAAAATCATTTCTTGCGTCCAGGGACCGACACCTTTGATGCCAGACAAAGCTTTTTTTACCTCAGCATCCGTCATACTCTGCCAGTCTGGTTCTTCACTTTGGAAGAAATCCAGTATGTGGGCGATGGTCTCAAACTTCTTTTCTGACAACTTTATTTTGCCCAAAGCTTTTTCCTCTAACACCTCAAAGTTTCCCAATGTCAATTCTTCCAGGCCAGCTTCAGCCATCAATTTGGCAAAAGTCTTCTTGGTACTGCGATAATGAATCTGTTGTTCAATGATGCAACTCATCAGGTCATGGAAGACATTGTCCGTTCGCTTGATCTCTGGCAGATCGATCTGTTCGATGATTCCTGCCATGATTTCGTCTGTTTTGATCAGATGCTGTTTGATCTTTTCGGTCATCAGAGAATAAACTCAGATGATTGGCTTTGGTTTGCAATGGGGGAAAAGAAAAGCTGATTGGTCAGGTATGAAAACATGATATCAAACAGATGAGAAAGTCAATTCTTTTTAACCTGGTCTGCATGCTGATGGTATTGGTTGCTTGTGAACAGGCAGCACTTCCCACGCAACCAGAACCTATCATCGCCAAAAGGGAGCAGCCAGTATTGTTTCGGGAAAATGGTCTGGTTTCCGATCCTTCGGTGATCAGGTATCAGGACGAATTGCTGATGGTGTATTCTGACTATGACTTGCAAACCGACTCAATTAGCTTCAATCTGGTCAAATCAGATGATGGAATCAATTGGACGCCTTATCGAAGCGGGGCAGATACCCGCATCTTCAGTGGAAATGTAGCCTCGTGGGACAAATTGATCGAAACACCGTATCTGATGGTCCGCAATGATTCGGTTTACCTCTATTACATCGGCTATCCGGACAGCGAACTGATCAATGGCATTTACGAATCAAGCATAGGTGTAGCGGTGGGAGTCTCCCCTGACGACTTAATCAGACCGCAAACGAGCCCCATTCTGGAACGTGGCGGGCTTCGGGACAAAGATGCGATGACCAGCCCCAGCATAGTTGAATTTGAAGGCCTGTATTATATGATTTACACTGGCTGGGCCGATGTTCTGACCAGTGACGGCTTTCTCGGCCAAACTGCTGCTACCTCAGAAGATGGGATTCGCTGGACGAAAACGGATCGAAACCTTATTCCAGAAGTCCAGGAAACAGCTTTTGAGACGGCCACTGAAACGGAAGTAATCAAAGGGCCTGATCAACAATTTTACCTTTTCTTTTCGGCAGAAGGGGGCATCGCCCTGGCCCGTTCAGAAAGTCCACTGGGCCCGTGGGATATCTATCCTCAGATGCTCATCGAGTCAGAACATGCCTGGGAGGCGGGAGAAGTGGTCGCACCGACGGTGCTCATCGAGGACGGAAAAATGCGCATCTGGTACACTGGCGTGATTGGGTTGTTTGAAGGTGCCTCAATCGGATATGCGGAAATGGATTTTCCACTGGTCTGGCCCGATTGACAATCGGATTGAATCATCATCCATAGATACTATTTTTGCTGGATGACACCCGAAACCATCGTCCAACAACAAGTCGAAGCCTATAACACCAGAAACCTGGCGGCATTTGCGGATTGCTTCGCAGAAGATATTCAACTCTTCAATTTTCAACAGCTTCAGCCTTATTTATCGGGAAAGCAAGCTTTGAGGGAAGCTTATGGAGATGTCTTTGGGAACTCACCAGATTTGCATGCCACCATTGTCCAACGCATTGTGTTGGGCAATAAAGTCATCGATCACGAACAAGTTGTGGGGCGCAAAGGGGTGGATTTTATTGATGTGGTGGTGGTGTATGAAGTGGAAAATGGTCTGATCAATCGGGTAACGTATATCCGGAAGACCTGAAAATCATTCTATCTATGCGAATCAAGGCTTGAATCGAAGAACCTTTGCGTTCGTCTTAGACTTGATGTGGGATTCGTTCCTGGTCATTTGTCGCCCGAAAGGGACAAACGCAAAGACGCAGAGAAGCAAAGAAGGCCGTTTTTTTCAAGCCTTGATTCGCATTATCTTTGTGAAAGTTTCCAGCCAATCATGACCCGCGAACAAATCCTTCTCAACAGCATTTGGATAGAAGGCAAAATCAAGCTTTTCTCGCCCTTCTTCCAGCAGGAAGTCATCGTCAACCTTTGTCCTTCTGAATACCGCCTCAAAGACACCCATGAGATCATTTCAGCGAAAATGGTCCAGCAGGTCAATGATTTCCTGAACCTATCAGATGACCAGAAAGGCCTGATGCAAAAACTGCTCTGGCAGCATTGTCAAATGTGTTGCGAGGCGATTTCCTATGGCTTTGATCCACGGTCAGGCGAAACGGAAACCCAGGCCAATCTCCGTGAATTTGGGGTCCAGGACGAAGCGAGTGCGTATGAGAAAGCCAATCTGGATCATGTATCCATTACTGAAGATCGCTTGCGAACCAACCGCTTTGTGGTGCTCCGCTTTTATCCGCCCTGGGAAGATGAGCATGGATGTGAACTGATCCTGAAAAATGGGGTTTTGCTGGACTTTTTTGGGGAAGGTGGGACCTATTTGGGGCAGTTTGATGCGTGAGGGATTAATAAACCATGCAACACTACCACCTCCGTATCACCACCGAACATCGAGACTTTTTTGACCGAGTCATTTCCTCTCGATAACATCCCCTTTCCCGATGAATCGGGACCCCTTTAAAGGGGCCTAACGGGGTTTGCCAATCCCTTTGAAGGGATTGATTGTGCAAAAGGGATGTTAAATCCACCAATCAACAATTTCGGACAATACCACTAGACTTGTGAAGATCACATAGAGTAAAGCTTTATATTTGTTCAAAAGGCACAACATGGATTCATACGAAATCCTCAAAAATATCCACAAAGTCGGACACCCTGTTTCGGGGGTGGTTACAGGCTATAAAATGTACAGCTCCAAGTCTGATTTCCCTAGATGCCACATTGAAGTGCAAACCAATTCTGTGTACAGATCAGTCCTCCCGTTTGGTAATCTATTTGATGAACATCAGGCATACGATAAAGACCTTCTTCCGCCAATTGGTAGTACCTTAGAGATGGTGGTCAGCAATCATTCTGAAGGTACCCTTTATCTCAGCGCCAGACCAAAAGATCTGGCGAAGACAGAGGTTCAGGCATATAAGGATTTTTATCAGTTGATAGAAGCACTGGAAACAGGAAGTACCATGACCGGTAGAATCGAACAAGTAAGGCCATTCGGCATTTTTGTGGATCTCGGTTTGCCATTTGTCGGATTGATAGATGTAGGGAATTCAGAATTTAACCGGGGCGTCAGGCTTCCCTACGATCATTTGGTCTGGCCCAAAGAGGGAGAACACATCCAGTGTATACTGGCGTACTTCCGATTCTGGAATCGTCAGTTAGGTTTGGGCTGGATACCTGAATCATGATCGAAATGAATCAGATTTTTCCAACCTTTCTGCATTTAGACGCATCATCTACTCTAGCCAAGGTTTACACGTCATTGACAACCATGAAAAACTTTTACACCGAAGAAGTCCTCAGCGGAAAAACCAAAGTCTCCGTTGTATGTGAATCGGAAAAGGTCCTCGCCTTTCATCACACCCGACCCTATTTTGAACGCCATATCGTGATCATTCCCAGATTCTTCATTGAATCGCTCAGCGATGCGGGCGCAACCGATCCCACATTGGCAGCCGAATTTTTGAATGCCATCCACAAGGTGACGGCCATGGTGGAAGCTGAGTTTGGCGGCTGTCGCGTCTCCAGCAATGTCGGCAACTACCAAACCACCAAGCATCTCCACTGGTATGTACACGCTGGCAAGCGGCTGCGGGCGGAAGATGGCAGTCCCATTGCACACTGAGTATGATCACGATCTATTTGAAGCAATTTGCATTAACTGGCGAATTTGGCCCAGTGAAGCTTGGGATGAGCAAAACAGAGGTACTTGCATTACTGGGCAAGCCGGATGGAGACATTGATTTGGGAAAAGCTTTTTCCAGTCTGCAATACGGCTGGTATGAATTCTTTTTCATCAAAAAAACCGGCACCCTCGAATCCATCCAAAACGATCACCTGCAAGCCCAATTTACGCATGGCAACCGGACCATCAATTTCAAAAATGATACATTCGAAATCGACCCCTGGTTTGTGAAAGCGGGTCAGGATATCAGTCGCAAGGAGGTCAAAAACATCCTCAGGGCAGAAGGCCTTTCATTCGCCGAAGAAGAATCCGGGGGCAGTGAAATCATTCGCTTTGACAGTGGTATAACGCTCGATTTTGACAACCGGGACGGAGAATTTTTCATGAATGAGGCGGGTGAAATCGAACCGGATGAGAGCGTAGTCATTGTGGAGAAAGAAGAATTTGTGCTCAATGGGATGCGGTATTTTCCGACTTTGTAGTTTGCCTCGCATAAACCTGACACAATCATCATGAAAACCATCTTCACGATATGTTTCTGTATTGCATGCAGTCTGCTGTCGGCGCAAGACTGTGCACAGAAACTGTTGTACCATACAGACGAAGTCGATTCTAGCACGCTTCGAAAGCTAACAAGCCAGACCTGGCAGATGACAGCTTCAAAAAGGAATATAGAATACACGGAAGTCCTACCGGTCAATCTTGATATGAAGGCACGATTGGGATCGACAAGAACACGACCGGCTACATCAAGGTCATCCTCGCCCATGCCGTGCTGGGCATTCCGTTCGTGATCATCACGGTCACCGCCACGCTGGTGGGTTTCGACCGGTCACTGACACGCGCCGCTGCCAACATGGGCGCCGGGCCGGTGACGACCTTCTTCCGTGTGCAGATGCCACTGATCCTGCCCGGCGTGATCTCCGGCGGGCTGTTTGCTTTCATCACCTCCTTTGATGAGGTGGTGGTGGTGCTCTTCGTCGGTTCAGCGTCGCAGAAAACCCTGCCCTGGCAAATGTTCACCGGCTTGCGGGAACAGATTTCCCCCACCATCCTCGCCGTGGCGACGATCCTCGTGGCGATGTCGATCTTGCTTCTATTGACTGTCGAACTGCTCCGCCGCCGGTCAGAGCGGTTGCGCGGAATGAGCCCGGGGTGATTTAAGCCGCAGACTTCGCGGCTTCTTCCGGGCGAACAAAGACCGGTTCATCCTCTGACGACAAATCATCGCGATATGCGTATCCACCCAGGTCAAAATCCCTAAGCGCGGCCGGATCGGTCAGCCGGTTTTGCACGATGAACCGCGCCATCGCGCCGCGCGCCTGTTTGGC
>JBCBZF010000984.1:0-2737 GCA_039815525.1 Bacteroidota bacterium
ATGGGATTTGTGCCACCTGTGGGGTCTGGATTCATGAACACATTCAGCCCACACACTGGCATGATAAAGCTGCTGACCGCTTTGGATATCCACGACTCTCCTGTCAGATTCGGATTGTAGAGGATCTGACAATTGAATTGGTCGATAAAATCATTTGGGGGAAAAGACAAAGCTCCCGCTAACACTATTGCTCCATCACGGAGACATTCCCAAAATCAAGATTGCAAATGATCTTGGTCCGGGTAGTTGATTTTGATGGGTTATGAAAAATCCCTTTGCTGGCTTTGGTATAGCTTTCTGGGAGATCAACCTTAGAGAAAAATCCCGTTTTCAGGACCAGTTCGACCGGGTGGTCTTTGTCTAATACCAGCACACAATTTCCGACACCTGATTGCACAAAAATGGTTGAGCCGGGCTTTTGACCAGCACCAAGGATGATTTTGGTTTCACCCATATCATTGCGGACCGTCACCAGCTTGGCCTTGGCTTGTTCAATATTTTTCAAAATGACGTCGGCGCTTGCTACATGAATGTCCATTTCCTCCATCTCCATTTGGTTGGGGCTGGAATAGGCAATCGTTACATCAGAAAAAGCAGAATTGACCGATACATTGTGTAAGGTCATACCAGAGAGATCCATGCGGGTTGCCCCTACTCCCAGATCAACATATAGATCAGTGCTGGTGGATGGATCTGGATTGAATTCTGAAACAAATGCATCTGGTTCAGAATAGGTATCGAGTTCTGTAAGTTTTTCGGTGATGCGAAAGTTTGGGGCGGCAGTCAGGCTGCGATTACTTTGCTGTTTATCAGGCTGCCTCATTCTGACTGTAGCCAGGAAGTTACCATGAGGATCCGTTTCTGAAAAAACCTCATAACGAGACATTGAATCCAGGCTCGAGAGCTGATAGAGACTGGTGCCACAATGTCCTGAAGACTTGAAGAATGTCTCACCAGAAGGAATCTCAATGTTGAGAAATGTATGGGCTGTACCCACTGGTTGAGGCAGCGTATCTATGCGATGGAAGGTTTGCGCCAGGCATGGTAGCACCAGGCTGCTGATTATCCCCAGAAGCCACATTTTCTTCCCTACTTCAGTCATATAATTCATCTTCACAGGGGAACCTTTAAACGATTTGAATGAGCATCTCCGTTGTTTCATCTTAACAATGGCAATTACGGATCACAGGAAAATAGGTTCTTTTCCACTGCTTTAGAAGCATAAAATCATCATTGTTCGGTCAGAAAAATGACGAAAGCTTTCTTAAATTTACGGAGGATTTTACCAAATCTGCAAAAGAAGGGTCCTCATTTGCAAGTTAAGCACAGAATTGGCAAAAGAGTTACGACATATTGAACCATTTTATGGCTGGCTCAATTTGTACAGCCATGAACAGGATGAACGTTCTCCTTTCCACCAGGTAGAGCATAATATGTTTTACTATGATCGTTCCATCAATCATATTCCAGCTCACCCACTTTGGGATGACTTTGGCTCTGAAAGTTTGCTGACCAAAATTCTGTTTGTTGATTATGATCAGGGCTATGCAATCCTGGAATTATTTGGTGAATGGAATGACCTGTACGACAATGATTTTCGGCTATTCGCTGAAAATTGTCTGACCTATCTGGTTGATCATGGCGTCCAGCAGTTTGTGTTTATCTGCGAAAATGTCTTTCATATTTATCCCGATACCGATGACTATTATCAGGCTATGCAGGATGAGTTGGAAGATGGCTGGATGGCGGTTTTGAGAATACGACCCAACGTCCGTGAAGAAATGGATCAATACGGAATCGCGGAATACTTTTACTGGAGCCCGGTTTTGGACCAGATAAGCTGGCGGAAACTCAAGCCGCCTCAGCTGTACCAACTGGTCGCTGACCGCATGCGGAAGGTACTGGATTGAGGGCAGAAATGTCTATATTGGTGCAAATCACCTAAGCACATGGCCCAACTGTTCAGATCTGGAACGCTCACCTTGTTTCTGCTATTTTCTTCTACATTCATTTTTGCACAATATGAGCCGGATACCTCGCTCACCTACTCTGATTTTCTCAAGCAGTGTGTCCAGTTTAAGAAAACGCCCCGTCAGGAAGTCTGGGTAGTACACTTCTGGGCCAGTTGGAGTGGCGCGTCCATCAATGATATAGACCGACTCAAGGCGGCAAAGATCCGACACAGCAATAAACCAATTCGCTTTATCAGCATTTCCGATGACAAGGTTCCACAAGTTTGGGCCAAAGCCATCACAGAGCTACAAATGCCCTGGGAGCAGCTTTTACTCAAGGCAAAGCCAGATTATGAGTTTCTGAAACGCGCTTTCCCCCATCGCTCATATCCTGCCGTTTTTGTTGTCAATTCCAACGGTCAGATCCGTCGTACCCTCGATATGGACGATTTTGATGCGGTTTTGGCTGGCCTTGCACCAAATTTACCCAATCGTCCCTACCAATCTTCAAGCTTGAACAGTGGATTTGGCGAGCTTAAACCAGGTCGGGAAATTGGCAGTGCCCCGATTGCTGCGGTTGAGGCACCAATCAGTGAAACCGATCCTGTTTCTGAAAAGGGGGCGCCAGAAGGCGGAAGCGACTGGCTGATGCACACCGTCAAAACGGGAGAAACGCTTTTCTCATTGTATCGGAAATACGGTGTGAAAGTTGATGAGATTAAATCCTTGAACCGTCTCAGTTCAAATACGATCAAGGTAGGGCAAGTACTGAAAATCCGTCCCTC